>NZ_JBFBCG010000053.1:0-55885 GCF_040683105.1 Streptomyces sp. NPDC051020
ATCACTCCGGAGGAGGCCCTCGACCTCTACCGGTCGGCGCCCCTGCACGCGCTGGGCGCGGCCGCCGACGCCGTGCGCCGACGCCGCTACGCCGGTACGGAGCACATCGCGACGTACATCATCGAGCGCAATATCAACTACACCAACGTGTGCGTCACGGCCTGCAAGTTCTGCGCCTTCTACGCCGCACCGAAGGACACCGCCAAGGGCTGGTCCCGCGACCTCGACGACATCCTGCGCCGCTGCGCGGAGACCGTCGAGCTCGGCGGCACGCAGATCATGTTCCAGGGCGGACACCACCCGGACTACGGCGTCGAGTACTACGAGGAGCACTTCTCCGCGATCAAGAAGGCGTTCCCGCAGCTGGTCATCCACTCGCTGGGCGCCTCCGAGGTCGAGCACATGGCCCGGATCTCCAAGGTCTCCGTGGAGGAGGCCATCCAGCGGATCCACGCCGCCGGTCTCGACTCCTTCGCGGGCGCCGGCGCCGAGCTGCTGCCGGCCCGGCCGCGCAAGGCGATCGCCCCGCTCAAGGAGTCCGGCGAGCGCTGGCTGGAGATCATGGAGGCGGCGCACCGGCTCGGTGTCGAGTCCACCTCCACGATGCTGATGGGCACCGGCGAGACCAACGCCGAGCGCATCGAACACCTGCGGATGATCCGCGACGTACAGGACCGGACCGGTGGTTTCCGCGCGTTCATCCCGTATACGTACCAGCCGGAGAACAACCACCTGAAGGGCCGGACGCAGGCCACGCTCTTCGAGTACCTGCGGATGATCGCCATCGCCCGGCTCTTCCTCGACAACGTCGCCCACATCCAGGGCTCCTGGCTGACCACCGGCAAGGAGGTCGGCCAGCTGTCGCTGCACTACGGCGCCGACGACCTCGGCTCGATCATGCTGGAGGAGAACGTCGTCTCCTCCGCCGGTGCCAAGCACCGCTCCAACCGGCTGGAGATCATCGACCTGATCCGCAAGGCGGGCCGGGTCCCGGCGCAGCGCGCCACGACGTACGAGCACCTCGTCGTCCACGACGACCCGGCGAACGACCCGGTCGACGAGCGCGTCGTCTCACACATCTCGTCCACCGCGATCGAGGGCGGCACGGCACACCCGGAGCTCAAGCTCCTCAGCGCCAACTGAGGCTGTCGTGCTGACCGTTCACGCCGCGCCGCTGGTCCTTCCGGTCGGCGCGGCTGCCGTCGCGCAGGGCGCGGTCGCCGTGGACGGCGACCGGATCGTCGCCCTCGGACCGTACGACGAGGTCGTCGCCGCCCACCCGGCGGCCCGGGTCCGCCAGTGGCCGGGCGTCCTGACGCCCGGCCTGCGGCAGTGGCACGCAGTCTGGCTGCTGACCCGCTGCTACCACCCCGACCCGCGCGAGGCGGACGAGCTCGGTGACCGGCCACTGTGGGGCGACGCGTTCGAACGGCTGGCCGGCGAGATGGACGCGGCGCGGTGGGCGGGCAGCGTACGGCGCGGACTGCAGCAGATGCTGCGGTACGGCACCACGCATCTCGCGGGCCGGTTCCGCGACCCGGTCGTCCGCACCGCTGTGGACCGTTCGGGGCTGACCGAGGTCTCGGTCGTCGGCGCCCCCGGGATCCTGCTCGGCCGCCCGAGCCTGGACCCGTTCGCGGAGGGGTACGACCTGCCCGGTTCCGTGCACGGCCCGCTTACCGTCGGCGGCCGCGCCGACCTCGCCGTCTTCGACGTACCGGACGAGGACGCGCTCTGTGCGGCGGGCGCCGGGGCGTGCATCGCCACGGTGCTGGGCGGGCGGCTGGTGTACCGGCGGCGGTAGGCGCTCCGGAGCCCGTCAGGGAACGGACGGGCCACCTACGTACCTGCCCGAGGCCGTGTACGGCCAGGCGTTGGCGACGCACCCCTCCCACCAGGCCGGGTACCTGCCATCCAGCCCAACGAGCAGCAGCCGCCAAGGTCACCCATTCGGCCCCAGAACCTCCGTTCCCACCCCACGAACCCGCCGACAGGACTCACTCCCGCTCACCACAACTCACTTCAGTGCAGCAAACCGGCAGCAGCTCGCACTCCCTGTACCGAGTGGCGTCGCACCCAAAAGGTTGAAGCCGGCTTTCGACCGGCTCTGGGCGCCGACGCACGACCGGCGCGAGGCATCCGCGGCCGGGCTGCTTGAATGGGTGGGTGACCCGAGCATCCCTGGACAAGCAGCCGCACGAAGTCGCCTCGATGTTCGACGACGTGGCGGCGAACTACGACCTCACCAACGATGTGCTGTCGCTCGGCCAGGCCCGGCTGTGGCGCAAGGAAGTTGCGAAGGCGGTGCACGCGCGCCCCGCAGAAAAGGTCCTCGACCTGGCCGCGGGCACGGCGACGTCCTCGCAGCCGTTCGTCCGTGCCGGGGCCTATGTCGTGCCGTGCGACTTCTCGATCGGCATGCTCCAGGTGGGCAAGAAGCGGCACCCGTGGATGCCGTTCACGGCGGGCGACGCCACGAAGCTGCCCTTCCGCGACGAGACGTTCGACGCGGTGACGATCTCCTTCGGGCTGCGCAACGTCCAGGACACGGATGGGGCACTGCGCGAGCTGTACCGGGTGACCAAGCCGGGCGGCCGCGTGGTCATCTGCGAGTTCTCGCAGCCGACCTGGGCGCCGTTCCGCACGGTCTACACCGAGTACCTGATGCGGGCACTGCCGCCGGTCGCGCGCGCGGTGTCGTCCAACCCCGACGCGTACGCCTATCTCGCCGAGTCGATCCGCGCCTGGCCCGATCAGGCCGGGCTCGCGCAGCTGCTGCAGAAGGCGGGCTGGTCGAAGGTGGCCTGGCGCGATCTGACCGGCGGTGTGGTGGCGCTGCACCGGGGCGTACGTCCCTGACGCAGACCGCCGCCCGGCAGCGATGAGCCGCGCGCCGGACGGCAGTTGCCGGGCGGTGCAGCACCGTCCGCGGAGGGGCCGGGGGAGCGCACGGTGGACATCGGGGAGCCCTTCGGAAGGTTGGTCAGCAGCCACCCATAGACTGCACGGGACAGGTGCCGCGCGGCACGCGATTTCGAGTCTTCGGGAGATCCGACCGTGACCGAGCCCCTCTCCGAACACAGCGCGGATGTGATCGTCGTCGGGGCAGGCCCAGCCGGCTCCACGACCGCGTACTACCTCGCCAAGGCCGGACTCGACGTTCTCCTGCTGGAGAAGACCGCCTTCCCGCGCGAGAAGGTCTGCGGCGACGGTCTCACCCCGCGCGCCACCAAGCAGCTCGTCGCCATGGGCATCGACATCTCCGAAGAGGCCGGCTGGCTGCGCAACAAGGGGCTGCGCATCATCGGCGGCGGCGTCCGGCTGCAGCTGGACTGGCCGGATCTCGCCTCGTACCCGGACTACGGGCTGGTCCGCAAGCGCGACGACTTCGACGAGCAGCTGGCCCGCCAGGCGCAGAAGGCGGGCGCCCGGCTGCACGAGCGGTGCAATGTCGGCGCCCCGATCACCGATGAGCGCACCGGCCGCATCATCGGTGTGAACGCGAAGCTCGGCGAGGAGAAGACCCCGGTCACCTTCCACGCCCCGCTCGTCGTCGCCGCCGACGGCAACTCCACCCGGCTGTCGCTCGCCATGGGTCTGCACCGCCGCGAGGACCGCCCGATGGGCGTCGCGGTCCGTACATACTTCACCTCACCGCGCCACGACGACGACTACCTGGAGTCCTGGCTGGAGCTGTGGGACCGGCGCGGTCCCCAGGACCGGCTGCTGCCCGGCTACGGCTGGATCTTCGGCATGGGCGACGGCACGTCCAACGTCGGCCTCGGCATCCTCAACTCGTCGTCCGCCTTCAAGGAGCTGGACTGGCGGGAGGTCCTCAAGGCGTGGTGCGCGTCCATGCCGGAGGATTGGGGCTACACCCCGGAGAACATGACGATGCCGATCCGCGGCGCCGCGCTCCCCATGGCGTTCAACCGCCAGCCGCACTACACCAAGGGGCTGCTGCTCGTCGGTGACGCGGGCGGCATGGTCAACCCGTTCAACGGCGAAGGCATCGCGTACGCGATGGAGTCGGGCCAGATCGCCGCGGACGTCATCGTCCAGGCGCACGCCCGCGCGACCCCCGCTCAGCGCGAACTGGCGCTGCACAGCTACCCGAAGATCCTGAAGGAAACCTACGGCGGCTACTACACGATGGGCCGCGCCTTCGTGAAGCTGATCGGCAACCCGAAGGTCATGAAGATCGCCACCCAGCGCGGTCTGACGCACCCGCTGCTGATGAAGTTCACGCTGAAGATGCTCGCCAACCTCACCGACCCGACGGGCGGCGACGCGATGGACCGCATCATCAACGGCCTCTCGAAGGTGGCCCCGAAGGCCTGACCACCACTCCCGTTCGCGTCCTCGCTCGGTTCACGGGCGAGGCGCCGGCGATCTCCGTGACGCGTGTGAGGCACGGAGACCGTTGTCCTGCTGCACGGAGCCGGGGGCGGCGCCCCCGGCCGGGTCAGTAGTAGCCCCTCTCACCGTCGATGATCTCCCGTAGGGCATCGAGGTGACCGGCGTGCCGGGCGGTCTCCTCGATCATGTGGAACAGCATCCACCGCAGATTCGCCTGGGCGATCTCGAAGTCGGGGTGACGGCCCACGGCCTCCAGGGCGTGGGCGGCGACGATGCCGTCGGTGACGGCGCACTGCTGCTCGTACTCCTTGAGGAGCCGCGCGAGCGGAATGCCGTCGACCCGCATGTCGGCGTCCTCGGTGTCCGGGTCGAACCGCGGCCCCACGGCGGGCCGGCCGAGGAACATCACCTCGAACCAGGAGTGCTCGACCCAGCGCAGATGCGAGACGATCCCTGCGGCGGTCAGACGGGGTGAGGCGGGCAGCACGGCCCGGTGCGCATCGGTCTCGGACAGCCCCTCGCACTTCCAGTGGACGACCGCCCGCTGCATGTCGAACCAGCCGAGCAGCTGGGTCCGCTCGTCGGCTTTGTACGGAGGGCGGGTACGGGGTCGCGCCATGAGAGCGAAGCTACCTCGCCCGGGACCGCGTGCGCAGGCGGATCCGGGACCGGAAAAGGTACCGGGGTGCCGGCGACAGTACCCGGCCCGCCGTTCCATGGCGAAGGGCCGTCGCTCCCGAGCGGGGGAGTGACGGCCCTTCGCCGTGTTCGCGCGCTTGTGAATCAGAGAACGCGGACCGCGCCCGACGGCGGGTCGTAGCTCAGCGGGCGCTGCACCACACCGGTGCTGGAGTTCTGCGCCCCGACGAACTGGCCGCCGCCCACGTAGACGCCGACGTGGTACGCGGAGCCCGCGCCGCCCCAGTAGAGGATGTCGCCGGGCTGGAGGTTGCTCAGCGAGACCTGGGTGCCGGCCGTCGACTGGGCCTGCGAGACGCGCGGCAGGTCGACGCCCACCGTGCGGAACGCGGCCTGGACCAGGCCGGAGCAGTCCCAGGAGTTGGGGCCGGTGCCGCCGGACACGTACGCGTCGCCGACCTGCGCCTTGACGAACGCGATGACGGAGGCGGCGGAGCCGGTGGCGCTCGACGAGGAGGAGCCGGTGGTGCTCGACGAGGAGGAGGCCACGGTGGTGGAGCCGGACGCGCTGAGCGTCGTACGGGCCTCGGAGCGGGAGGCGCGCAGGGCTGCCTCCGCCTTGGCCTTGGCGGCCGCCTCTGCCTTCTTCTTGGCCTCTGCCTTGCGGACCGCCTCGGCCTTGGCCTTCGTGGCGGCCTTGGCCGCGCTGGTGGCCGCGGCGTCCTCGTGGGCCTGCGTCTCCAGGTCCAGGGCGACCTGCTGCGTGGCCTCGGCGGACGCGGCGACGGCGGTGGAGAGCCCGGAGGTGAGGGTGGGCATCTCGATGGTCTGGGTCACCGGCTCGGCCTGGGCAGGACCGGCAGCGCCTGCGACCGCGATGGTGCTGAGGACGCCACCGGCAACTCCGGCCCGCAGGGCCGATTTCGGGGCGCTTCGGCGGGGCTTCCGGTGGCTGGGTATGTGAGCGGTGAGGGACATGAGTACTAGCGCTATCAGGGCACCTGGGTTCCCTTCAAGAAACGTGTGTTGCGACACAGTTACGTTCGGAATCTGTGAATCCGCTTTCCGCTGACCCTTATTGACGCCGTAACCGGCAAATCGGTCATGCATGATCACCGCTGTGATCACGGGCTTTCAGTAATTTGCCCGAATTGCCCGCCGCTTACCATCTGTTCGCACCGATGGCCAAGCCCGCCTTTATTGAAGGCCTGGCGAAGTGATGCAGGTCACAGCATGACTGTGGCGTGGTGGGCATACGGGCGGCCGATGCGCGCGGCGGCGTCGACGGCGGGCCGATCGGTGCGGCGGGGTGTTCCGTCCGGAAGATCGCGAATGTGGGCACGCGTCCACATCGCTCCTCGCGAGCCCCTCGCGCGAGTGACCCCGAAGTGGGACGGATCCCCTTATCACTCCTCTGCCGTCCATTGCCAATTTGCTGGTCGAGGCGTCTGATTGTTAGAGGAGCATCGCCTTGACCAGCAACAACAACACCAGATGTCACGTCTCGTGATCACGCAGCCGCTTTGCGTATGAAGATCACCCCTCATCCGGCTTCATGATCCTTCGCCGGGTGGTGGAGATCACAAAGTCGGTGTAGTACCCCGTGTCGCAGATCACAGGACGGCAGGCATAGGATGCGGGGCAGTCGGGCTTGTGAACTGCCTCACATGTGCACGATCTTGGTGAGGTGGCGAGCCGGTCGCCCGATGCGGTCCAACGGTCAAGGACGACTGGAAGGAGCGAGGAGCGTGAATGCCTACGCGCCCATCCTCGTGCTCGGCGCCCTCGGGGCAGGGTTTGCGATCTTCTCCGTGGTCATGGCCACGCTTATCGGCCCAAAGCGGTACAACCGAGCAAAGCTCGAAGCGTACGAGTGCGGTATCGAACCCACCCCCACTCCAGCCGGAGGCGGCCGCTTCCCCATCAAGTACTACCTGACGGCGATGCTCTTCATCGTCTTCGACATCGAGATCGTCTTCCTCTATCCCTGGGCAGTCACCTTCGACGCCCTGGGGATCTTCGGGCTCGTCGAGATGCTGCTCTTCGTGCTCACCGTCTTCGTCGCCTATGCGTATGTATGGCGTCGCGGCGGCCTGGAATGGGACTGAGGGGCTGAGGGGCACACCATGGGACTCGAAGAGAAGCTGCCCAGCGGCTTCGTGCTGACCACTGTCGAGCAGGCCGCCGGCTGGGTGCGGAAATCCTCCGTCTTCCCTGCCACGTTCGGTCTTGCCTGTTGCGCCATCGAGATGATGACGACCGGAGCCGGGCGCTACGACTTGGCCCGATTCGGGATGGAGGTCTTCCGCGGATCGCCGCGGCAGGCGGATCTGATGATCGTGGCGGGTCGGGTCAGCCAGAAGATGGCGCCCGTCCTGCGGCAGGTCTACGACCAGATGCCGAACCCCAAGTGGGTTATCTCCATGGGGGTTTGCGCATCCTCGGGTGGGATGTTCAACAACTACGCCATTGTGCAGGGTGTTGATCATATTGTCCCGGTCGACATCTATTTGCCGGGCTGCCCGCCGCGCCCGGAGATGCTGATGGACGCCATTCTCAAGCTCCACCAGAAGATCCAGGGCTCCAAGCTCGGGGTCAACGCGGAGGAGGCTGCCCGCGAGGCGGAGGACGCGGCACTCAAGGCGCTTCCCCTGATCGAGATGAAGGGGCTGCTGCGGTGAGCGACGAACAGAACAACAACGGCGTACCCGCGCCGCGCGACGTGACCGGCGAGGTCATCGGCGTACGCAAGGGCATGTTCGGCGCCAACAACGGCGGTGACACCTCAGGCTACGGCGGGCTCGTCCGCACGGTGACGCTGCCGGGAGCCACGTCCCGGCCGTACGGCGGCTGGTTCGACGAGGTGGCCGACGAGCTCGAAGGGGCCCTGGAGGAGCAGGATCTGCTTCCCGGGAACGCCATCGAGAAGACCGTCGTCGACCGTGGTGAGCTCACCTTCCACATCGCCCGCGAGCACCTGCCCACCGTGGCTCGAACCCTGCGTGACGACCCGGCCCTGCGCTTCGAGCTCTGTACCGGGGTGAGCGGTGTCCACTTCCTCGGCGACAAGGGCCGCGAGCTGCACGCCGTCTACCATCTGCGGTCGATCACCCACGGCCGGCTGATCCGGCTGGAGGTCTCGGTCCCGGACAGCGACCCGCACATCCCGTCGCTCGTCGCGGTCTATCCGACCAACGACTGGCACGAGCGCGAGACCTACGACTTCTTCGGGCTCGTCTTCGACGGGCACCCGGCCCTCACCCGGATCATGATGCCGGACGACTGGCAGGGCTTCCCGCAGCGCAAGGACTACCCGCTCGGTGGCATCGCCATCGAGTACAAGGGCGCCCAGATCCCGGCTCCGGACCAGCGGAGGTCGTACTCCTGATGACTACTCCCCATGCCCACCCGTCGCCCGGCCACCACCCCTCATCGGGTCCCTCCGGGACGCACCTCTCGAATGCTCGGGCCACGACCGAGGGGACTGTATACACAGTCACCGGCGGCGACTGGGACGAGGTCGTCGAGTCGGCGGTCAAGTCCGACGATGAGCGCATCATCGTCAACATGGGTCCCCAGCACCCGTCCACGCACGGCGTGCTGCGGCTGATCCTGGAGATCGACGGCGAGACCGTCACCGAGGCCCGCTGCGGCATCGGCTACCTCCACACCGGCATCGAGAAGAACCTCGAATTCCGGAACTGGACGCAGGGCACCACGTTCGTCACGCGCATGGACTACCTGACGCCGTTCTTCAACGAGACGGCGTACTGCCTGGGCGTCGAGAAGCTTCTCGGCATCGAGGACCGGATCCCCGACCGGGCGACTGTCCTGCGCGTGCTCCTGATGGAGCTCAACCGGATCTCCTCGCACCTGGTGTGCATCGCCACGGGCGGCATGGAGCTCGGCGCGACCACGATCATGATCTACGGGTTCCGCGATCGTGAACTCGTTCTCGACCTCTTCGAGCTGATCACCGGGCTCCGGATGAACCACGCGTTCGTCCGGCCCGGCGGACTCGCCCAGGACCTGCCGCCGGGCGCGGTCGACCAGCTGCGCGAGTTCGTGAAAACCATGAAGAAGAACCTGCCGGAGTACGACAAGCTCGCCACCGGCAACCCCATCTTCAAGGCCCGCATGCAGGACGTCGGCTATCTCAACCTGACCGGCTGCATGGCGCTCGGCGCCACCGGCCCGATCCTGCGCTCCGCCGGACTCCCGCACGACCTGCGCAAGACCGATCCCTACTGCGGCTACGAGACCTACGAATTCGACGTCCCCACCGCCGACAGCTGCGACGCCTACGGCCGCTTCCTCATCCGTCTGGAGGAGATGCGGCAGTCGCTGCGGATCATCGAGCAGTGCCTCGACCGGCTCGCCCCCGGACCGGTCATGGTCGCCGACAAGAAGATCGCCTGGCCCGCTCAGCTCGCGCTGGGACCCGACGGGCTCGGCAACTCGCTCGACCACATCAAGAAGATCATGGGGACCTCCATGGAGGCCCTGATCCACCACTTCAAGCTGGTGACCGAGGGCTTCCGGGTCCCGGCCGGACAGGCGTACACCGCCGTCGAATCACCCAAGGGCGAGCTCGGCGTGCACATCGTCTCGGACGGCGGAACCCGCCCCTACCGGGTCCACTTCCGCGACCCGTCCTTCACCAATCTGCAGGCCATGGCGGCGATGTGCGAGGGCGGCCAGGTCGCCGATGTCATCGTCGCCGTCGCGTCCATCGACCCCGTGATGGGAGGCGTCGACCGGTGACCGAAGCACGTCAGGAAGTCAGTCTGGGGATGCCGCAGCTCCCCGCCCCCGCCTACCCGGCCGAGGTGCGCGCCAGGCTCGAAGCGGACGCGAAGGAGGTGATCGCCCGCTACCCCGACAGCCGCTCCGCGCTGCTGCCGCTGCTGCACCTGGTGCAGTCCGAGGAGGGATACGTCTCCCGTACCGGCATGGCACTCTGTGCCGAGCTGCTCGGCCTCACCACCGCCGAGGTCACCGCGGTCGCCACCTTCTACACGATGTACCGGCGCAAGCCGAGCGGCGACTACCAGGTGGGGGTCTGCACCAACACGCTGTGTGCGGTGATGGGCGGCGACGCCATCTTCGACCGACTCAAGCAGCATCTCGGCGTCGGCAACAACGAGACGACCGAGGACGGCAAGGTCACCCTCGAACACATCGAGTGCAACGCGGCCTGCGACTTCGCACCCGTGGTGATGGTCAACTGGGAGTTCTTCGACAACCAGACGCCGGAGAGCGCGACGCAGCTCGTCGACGACCTGATCGCCGGGCGCACCGTCGAACCCACCCGCGGCGCCCCGCTCTGCTCGTACAAGGAGACCGCGCGGATCCTGGCCGGCTTCCCCGACCAGCGCCCCGGCGCCGTCGAGGCGACCGGTGGAGCGGGCCCCGCCTCGCTCGTCGGCCTCCGGCTGGCGAAGGGCGAGGAGCTGCACCCGAAGGTCGTCGCCCCGCGTGGCGAGTCGGCCCGCACCAACGCCCCGCAGGACCCGGACCACTCGGCCGGCACCGCAGCAGAGGAGGGAGAGTGATGACGTTGGCAGCCGAAATCAACGACGGAGGCGGCAACGGGGCCAGCCCCGAGAAGCTGCTCTCGCCCGTCCTCTCCGCCTTCTGGGACGAGCCCGGGTCATGGACCCTGGACACCTACAAGCGGCACGGCGGCTACGAGGGGCTGCGCAAGGCCCTCGCCATGTCTCCGGACGACCTCATCGCGTACGTCAAGGACTCCGGCCTGCGCGGCCGCGGCGGCGCAGGCTTCCCCACCGGCATGAAGTGGCAGTTCATCCCGCAGGGCGACGGCAAGCCGCACTACCTGGTGGTCAACGCCGACGAGTCGGAGCCCGGGACCTGCAAGGACATCCCGCTCCTCTTCGCCAACCCGCACAGCCTCATCGAAGGCATCGTGATCGCCTGCTACGCGATCCGCTCCTCGCACGCCTTCATCTATCTGCGCGGTGAAGTCGTCCCCGTACTGCGGCGGCTGCACGAGGCCGTGCGCGAGGCGTACGAGGCGGGCTACCTCGGGACGAGCATCCTGGGCTCGGGGCTCGACCTGGAGCTCACCGTGCACGCGGGCGCGGGCGCGTACATCTGTGGTGAGGAGACCGCACTGCTCGACTCGCTCGAAGGGCGACGCGGCCAGCCCCGGCTGCGGCCTCCTTTCCCCGCGGTCGCCGGTCTGTACGCCTGCCCCACTGTGGTGAACAACGTCGAGTCCATCGCCTCGGTTCCCGCGATCCTGAACAAGGGCAAGGACTGGTTCAAGTCGATGGGCAGCGAGAAGTCCCCGGGCTTCACGCTGTACTCGCTCAGCGGCCACGTCGCCAGCCCGGGACAGTACGAGGCCCCGCTCGGCATCACGCTGCGCCAGCTGCTCGACATGAGCGGCGGCATGCGCGCCGGCCACCGGCTGAAGTTCTGGACCCCGGGCGGCTCCTCCACCCCGATGTTCACCGACGAGCACCTCGATGTGCCCCTCGACTACGAGGGCGTCGGCGCCGCCGGTTCCATGCTCGGCACCAAGGCGCTCCAGTGCTTCGACGAGACGACCTGCGTCGTGCGGGCCGTCACCCGATGGACCGAGTTCTACGCCCATGAGTCCTGCGGCAAGTGCACGCCATGCCGTGAAGGCACCTACTGGCTCGTCCAGTTGCTCCGCGACATCGAGGCCGGCAAGGGACAGATGGCCGACCTCGACAAGCTGAACGACATCGCCGACAACATCAACGGCAAGTCCTTCTGCGCCCTCGGCGACGGCGCCGCCTCGCCGATCTTCTCCTCGCTGAAGTACTTCCGCGAGGAGTACGAGCGGCACATCACCGGCCGGGGCTGCCCCTTCGATCCCGCCAAGTCGACCGCCTGGGCCGACGACAAGAACGCTCACCAGGGGGTGAACGCATGACAGTCACCACGAGTGCGCCCTCCGGGGGCGGCGAGGCGGCGGTCCCGCCCGAGGACCTTGTCACGCTGACGATCGACGGCATCGAGATCAGCGTGCCCAAGGGCACCCTGGTCATCCGCGCCGCCGAACTCCTCGGCATCGAGATCCCGCGCTTCTGCGACCACCCGCTCCTCGACCCGGTCGGCGCCTGCCGCCAGTGCATCGTCGAGGTCGAGGGCCAGCGCAAGCCGATGGCGTCCTGCACCATCACCTGCACCGACGGCATGGTGGTGCGCTCGCAGCTCACCTCGCCGGTCGCCGAGAAGGCGCAGAAGGGTGTGATGGAGCTGCTGCTCATCAACCACCCGCTGGACTGCCCGGTCTGCGACAAGGGCGGCGAGTGCCCGCTGCAGAACCAGGCGATGTCGCACGGCGACCCGGACTCCCGCTTCGACGGGAAGAAGCGGACGTACGAGAAGCCCGTCCCGATCTCCACCCAGGTGCTGCTGGACCGTGAGCGGTGTGTGCTCTGCGCGCGCTGCACCCGGTTCTCCAACCAGGTGGCGGGCGACCCGATGATCGAGCTGATCGAGCGCGGTGCGCTCCAGCAGGTCGGCACGGGCGAGGGCGACCCCTTCGAGTCGTACTTCTCCGGCAACACCATCCAGATCTGCCCGGTCGGCGCGCTCACCTCGGCGGCGTACCGGTTCCGCTCCCGCCCCTTCGACCTGGTGTCGTCCCCGTCGGTGTGCGAGCACTGCGCGGGCGGCTGCGCGACCCGCACCGATCACCGGCGCGGCAAGGTCATGCGGCGGCTCGCCGCCAACGACCCCGAGGTCAACGAGGAGTGGGTCTGCGACAAGGGCCGCTTCGGCTTCCGTTACGCGCAGCAGCGGGACCGGCTCACCACGCCGCTGGTACGGAACGCGGACGGTGTACTCGAACCGGCGAGCTGGCCCGAGGCACTGGCTGCCGCGGCGGCCGGGCTCGCCGCCGCACGCGGCAGGACCGGCGTCCTCACCGGTGGCCGGCTGACCGTCGAGGACGCGTACGCGTACAGCAAGTTCGCCCGGATCGCCCTCGACACGAACGACATCGACTTCCGGGCCCGGGTGCACAGCAGCGAGGAGGCCGACTTCCTGGCCGCCCGCGTCGCCGGGCGCGGACGCGATCTGGACGGCAGCGGGATCACGTACACCTCGCTGGAGAAGGCGCCGACCGTTCTGCTGGTCGGCTTCGAGTTCGAGGAGGAGGCGCCCGGCGTCTTCCTGCGGCTGCGCAAGGCCCACCGCAAGCACGGCCAGCGCACCTTCGCCGTCGCCTCGCACGCCACCCGCGGCCTGGAGAAGGCCGGCGGCACACTGCTGCCCGCCGCGCCCGGCACCGAGACCGAGTGGCTGGACGCGATCGCGGGCGGCGTCGGACTCGACGGCGACGGAGCCGCGGCGGCCGACGCGCTGCGCGGCGAGGGCGCCGTGATCGTGGTGGGCGAGCGGCTGGCCGGAGTACCGGGCGGGCTGACCGCCGCGGTACGGGCGGCCACCGCGACCGGGTCCCGGCTGGTGTGGATCCCGCGCCGGGCCGGCGAGCGCGGTGCGGTGGAGGCGGGTGCGCTCCCGTCGCTGCTGCCCGGCGGCCGCCCGGCCACCGACCCGCGTGCCAGGGACGAGGTGGCGGCCGTCTGGGGCGTCGCCGAACTCCCCTCCCGGTTCGGCCGCGACACCGGCCAGATCGTCGAGGCCGCCGCCACCGGCGAACTGGGCGCGCTGCTCGTCGCCGGGGTGGAGACCGCCGACCTGCCGGACCCGGCCCGCGCCCTGGCGGCGCTGGACCAGGTCGGTTTCCTCGTCTCGCTGGAGCTGCGGCCCAGCGAGATCACCGAGCGGGCCGACGTCGTCTTCCCGGTCGCCGCGGTGGCCGAGAAGTCCGGCACCTTCCTCAACTGGGAGGGCAGGGCCCGGATGTTCGAGGCGGCGCTGAAGCCCGAGCAGATGACGCGGACACTCGCGCCGACCGATGCCCGGGTGCTGCACATGCTCGCCGACGCGCTGGCCCAGGCCGGAGGCGCCGATGAACCCAGTCGCTTCGCGCTGCCGGATCTGAAGTCCGTACGCCGTGAGCTGGACCGGCTCGGCGGCTGGACCGGTACGCGCGCCACCGACCCGCACGAGTCGGCGCAGCCGCTGCCCCGGCCCGGCGACGGCGAGGCGGTCCTTGCGGGCCACCGGCTGCTGCTCGACCAGGGGCGGCTCCAGGAGGGCGACGCGGCGCTGGCCGGCACCCGGCACGCCGCGGTCGCCCGGCTCTCCGCCGTCACCGCCGCCGAGACGGGGGTGAAGGACGGCGATCTGCTGACCGTCACCGGACCGTCCGGCAGCGTCGAACTCCCGCTGCAGGTCACCGACATGCCGGACCGGGTGGTCTGGGTGCCGCTGAACTCCGTCGGGCGGGGCGTACCGGCCGACACCGGTGCCCGACCCGGCGGTCTGGTCCGGATCGGCCCCGCCGCACCGGGTACTCCCGACGTCACACCGGAGGTGCGAGCGTGACTGCCCTCGCTCAACTGGCCGCGGCACCCGACCGTGCCGTACTCGCCGCCGAGGATCTCTCGATGTTCGGCACCGACCCCTGGTGGCTCGTCGTCATCAAGGCGGTGTTCTGCTTCGCGTTCCTGATGGTGACCGTGCTCTTCTCCATCGTGTGGGAGCGCAAGGTCGTCGCCTGGATGCAGCTGCGCATCGGCCCCAACCGGCACGGCCCCTGGGGCATGCTCCAGTCGCTCGCCGATGGCATCAAACTGATGCTGAAGGAAGACGTCGTCGTCAGGCGGGCGGACAAGGTCGTCTACGTCCTCGCGCCGATCGTCGCCGCCGTACCGGCGTTCATGGCGATCGCCGTGATCCCGTTCGGGCCGTCCGGCAACGAGGTCTCGATCTTCGGCCACCGTACGGCGATGCAGCTCACCGACCTGCCGATCGCGATGCTCTACGTCCTCGCGGTCGCGTCGGTCGGGATCTACGGCATCGTGCTGGCCGGCTGGTCCTCCGGATCGACGTACCCGCTGCTCGGCGGATTGCGCTCCTGCGCGCAGATGATCTCGTACGAGATCGCGATGGGCGCCGCGTTCGCCTCCGTCTTCCTCTACTCCGGCTCGATGTCGACCTCGAAGATCGTGGAGGCGCAGCAGGACCGCTGGTTCATCATCCTGCTGCCGGTCTCGTTCATCATCTACATCGTCACGATGGTCGGTGAGACCAACCGCGCACCGTTCGACATGCCGGAGTCCGAGGGCGACCTCGTCGGCGGCTTCAACACCGAGTACTCGTCGATCAAGTTCGCGATGTTCATGCTCGCCGAGTACGTCAACATGGTCACCGTCTCCGCCGTCTCCACGACGCTGTTCCTGGGCGGCTGGCGGGCCCCGTGGCCGATCAGCACCTTCTGGGAGGGCGCGAACCACGGCTGGTGGCCGATGCTCTGGTTCGTCCTCAAGGTCCAGCTGCTGCTGTTCTTCTTCATCTGGCTGCGCGGCACGCTGCCCCGCGTCCGCTACGACCAGCTGATGAAGCTCGGCTGGAAGGTCCTGATCCCGGTCTCCGTGGTCTGGCTGATGCTGGTCGCGACGGTGCGGGCGCTGCGCAACGAGGGCTACGACTTCTCGAAGATCGTGCTGTACGTGGCCGGGGCCGTGATCGCGATCCTGCTCATCTCCCTCGTCGCCGACATCTTCCGGGACCGCTCGGCCAAGGCGGCCGGGGAGACCGGGACGGAAGCCGGGCCCGGGCCGGAGTTCGACCCGATGGCGGGCGGGTACCCGGTGCCGCCGCTGCCCGGACAGACCCTGCCGCCGGTACCGCGCCGCAGGCCACGGCACGAGCGGGAGCTCGTTGTCAGTGGCGGGTCGGACACTCAGAGTGACGGCAGTCAGATTGGTGGAAGTCCGAGTGACGGAAAGGAGGCTGACGGTGTCTGAGCCATCGGAGTCCACTGGGGACAAGTTCCAGAATCCTGTGGCCGGCTTCGGCGTGACCTTCAAGGCCATGTTCAAGAAGCGGCTGACCGAGCAGTACCCCGAACAGCAGAAGGTGACGGCGCCGCGCTTCCACGGCAGGCACCAGCTCAACCGTCACCCGGACGGCCTGGAGAAGTGCGTCGGCTGCGAGCTGTGCGCCTGGGCCTGTCCCGCCGATGCCATCTATGTGGAGGGCGCGGACAACACCGACGAGGAGCGCTACTCCCCGGGTGAGCGCTACGGGCGCGTCTACCAGATCAACTACGCGCGCTGCATTCTCTGCGGACTGTGCATCGAGGCGTGCCCGACCCGGGCGCTCACGATGACCAATGAGTTCGAGCTCGCCAACACCACCCGCGAAAGCCTCATCTACACCAAGGATGAGCTGCTCGCGGGCCTGGAGGAGGGCATGGTCGACACTCCGCACGCGATCTTCCCGGGCATGGACGAGCAGGACTACTACCGGGGGCTGGTCACCGAGGCGGCGCCCGGCACGGAGCGTCAGGTCGCGCTCTCCAAGGGCGAGTCCGAGGAGCAGCCGGCCAAGGACGAGGAGGTGGACGCATGACCGGCCTGGCCGCAGCGGCCTCCACCACATCCATCGGCGAGGCCGTCCAGTTCTGGGTGCTCGGCACGGTCGCCGTGATCGGCGCGCTGTCCACCGTACTGATGAAGAAAGCCGTGCACAGCGCGCTGAGCCTCGCCGGGACCATGATCGTCCTGGCAGTGTTCTACCTGGCCAACGGCGCCTACTTCCTCGGCGTCGTCCAGATCGTCGTCTACACCGGCGCGATCATGATGCTGTTCCTCTTCGTGGTCATGCTCGTCGGTGTCACGGCGGCGGACTCGCTGAAGGAGACCCTCAAGGGCCAGCGCTGGCTGGCCGCGGGATGCGGGATCGGCTTCGGCGTCCTGCTGATCGCGGGCATCGGCCACGCCTCGCTGAACAGCTTCAACGGACTCGGCACCGCGAACGCCGCGCACGGCGGGAACGTCGAGGGGCTGGCCAGCCTCATCTTCACCAAGTACGTCTTCGCCTTCGAGATCACCGGCGCCCTGCTGATCACGGCGACGGTCGGCGCGATGGTGCTCACCCACCGGGAGCGCACCGAACGGGCCAGGACCCAGCGGGAGCTGTCGGAGGAGCGGGTACGCGGCAAGCACCTGCCGCCGCTGCCCGCCCCCGGTGTCTATGCCCGGCACAACGCCGTGGACATCGCCGGTCTGCTCCCGGACGGCACCGCGTCCGAGCTCACCGTCATGCAGACGCTGCGACGGCGCGGCCAGATCCGTGACGTGTCGAACGAGTCGCTGGCCGACCTCAAGGCGCTGGAGCAGCGCTCCGAGGAGCGGCTCGGCCGTGACCAGGACGAAGAGGAGGCCGCCAAGTGAATCCGGTCAACTACCTCTATCTCTCCGCCCTGTTGTTCACCATCGGCGCGTCCGGGGTGCTGATCAGGCGGAACGCGATCGTGGTGTTCATGTGCGTGGAGCTGATGCTCAACGCCTGCAACCTCGCGTTCGTCACCTTCTCCCGGATGCACGGCAACCTCGACGGCCAGATCATCGCCTTCTTCACGATGGTCGTTGCCGCCGCCGAGGTCGTGGTCGGGCTCGCGATCATCGTGTCGCTGTTCCGTTCCCGCCACTCGGCCTCGGTCGACGACGCCAGCCTGATGAAGCTGTAAGGGGACGCTGAATCGTGGACAACCTCATTGCGCTGCTCATCGCGGCGCCCCTGCTCGGAGCGGCCGTGCTGCTCTGCGGCGGCCGACGGCTGGACCGCTCCGGCCACTGGCTCGGCACCCTGCTCGCCGCCGCCTCGTTCGTCATCGGGGCGGTGCTCTTCACCGACATGCTGGGGAAGGGCGCCGATCACCGGACGCTGCACCAGCACCTGTTCAGCTGGATCCCGGTCGAGAGGTTCCAGGCCGATGTGGCCTTCCAGCTCGACCAGTTGTCGATGACGTTCGTGCTGCTGATCACCGGTGTGGGCACTCTGATCCACCTCTACTCGATCGGCTACATGGAGCACGACGAGCGCAGGCGCCGCTTCTTCGGGTACCTGAACCTGTTCCTCGCGGCGATGCTCCTGCTGGTCCTCGCCGACAACTACCTGCTGCTGTACGTCGGGTGGGAGGGCGTCGGTCTGGCGTCGTACCTGCTGATCGGCTTCTGGCAGCACAAGCCCAGCGCGGCCACCGCCGCCAAGAAGGCGTTCCTGGTCAACCGGGTCGGCGACATGGGCCTGTCGATCGCGATCATGCTGATGTTCACCACGTTCGGCACGTTCGCCTTCGGCCCCGTACTGGCCTCGACCGGGGAGACCGGCGAGGGCAAGCTGACGGCGATCGGCCTGCTGCTGCTGCTCGCCGCCTGCGGCAAGTCGGCCCAGGTGCCGCTGCAGTCCTGGCTCGGTGACGCGATGGAGGGCCCGACCCCGGTCTCGGCCCTCATCCACGCCGCCACCATGGTGACCGCGGGCGTCTACCTGATCGTCCGCTCCGGCGCGATCTTCAACGCCGCCCCGGACGCGCAGCTGGTCGTCGTGGTCGTCGGTGGGGTCACGCTGCTGTTCGGTGCGATCGTCGGTTGCGCGAAGGACGACATCAAGAAGGCCCTCGCCGGGTCGACGATGTCGCAGATCGGCTACATGATCCTGGCCGCCGGGCTCGGCCCGATCGGCTATGTCTTCGCGATCATGCACCTGGTGACGCACGGCTTCTTCAAGGCCGGACTCTTCCTCGGCGCCGGTTCGGTCATGCACGGCATGAACGACGAGGTCGACATGCGGAAGTTCGGCGGCCTGCGGAGGTACATGCCGGTCACCTTCGTCACCTTCGGCCTCGGCTATCTGGCGATCATCGGCTTCCCCGGTCTTTCCGGCTTCTTCTCCAAGGACAAGATCATCGAGGCGGCGTTCGCCAAGGGCGGCACCGAGGGCTGGATCCTCGGCGCCGTCACGCTGCTGGGCGCCGCGATCACCGCGTTCTACATGACGCGCGTGATGCTGCTGACGTTCTTCGGCGAGAAGCGCTGGCAGCCCGATGCCGAGGGCCACGATCCGCACCCGCACGAGTCCCCGAAGTCGATGACCATCCCCATGATCGTCCTGGCGTTCGGTTCGGTCTTCGCCGGAGGGTTCTTCTCCATCGGTGACCGCTTCCTGAACTGGCTGGAGCCGGTCACCGGACACAGCCACGGAGACTCCCCCGTCAGCGCCATGACGGTCACCGCCGCCACCATGGTGGTGCTCGCCATCGGCGTCGCCATCGCCTGGGCGATGTACGGGCGCGGTCCGGTCCCGGTCGTCGCCCCGCGCGGCTCGCTGCTCACCCGGGCCGCCCGCCGCGATCTCCTCCAGGACGACTTCAACCACGTGGTCCTGGTCCGCGGCGGCGAGCACCTCACCCGCTCCCTCGTGTACGTCGACCACACCCTGGTCGACGGCGTGGTCAACGGCACGGCCGCATCGATGGGCGGGCTCTCCGGCCGGCTGCGCAAGCTGCAGAACGGCTACGCCCGGTCCTACGCGGTCTCGATGTTCGGCGGTACGGCGATCGTCATCGCCGCGACCCTGCTGATGAGGGCGGTCTGATCACCATGTCCTTTCCCCTCCTGACAGCGACGGCGGCGCTCCCGGCGATCGGCGCGATCGCCACCGCCGCCGTCCCGGCCGCCCAGCGCACCGCCGCCAAATGGCTGGCGCTGCTCTTCTCGCTGGCCACCCTCGTGCTGGCGGGCATCGTGCTTGCCCGCTTCGAGCCCGGCGGCGCCCGCTACCAGCTCACCGAATCACACGCCTGGATCAAGGACTTCGGCGTCCGGTACGAACTGGGTGTGGACGGCATCGGGGTGGCGCTCCTGGCGCTCACCGCCCTGCTGATCCCGTTCGTCATGCTGGCCGGCTGGCACGACGCCGATCCCCTGGAGACGAAGTCCTCGCGCTGGCGTCCCACCCAGGGCTTCTTCGCCCTGATCCTGATGGTCGAAGCGATGGTGATCCTCTCCTTCGAGGCCACCGACGTCTTCCTCTTCTACATCCTCTTTGAAGCCATGCTCATCCCGATGTACTTCCTCATCGGCGGCTTCGGGGACCGGGCACACTCGGGCAGCGACGAGAACGCCGCGGCGCAACGCTCGTACGCCGCAGTCAAGTTCCTCCTCTACAACCTGGCCGGCGGGCTCATCATGCTGGCCGCCGTCATCGGCCTGTACGTCGTCGCGGGCACCTTCTCGCTCTCCGAGATCGCCGAAGCCCGCGCGGGCGGCTCGCTCTCCATGGCGACCAGCACCGAACGCTGGCTGTTCCTCGGGTTCTTCTTCGCCTTCGCGGTGAAGGCCCCGCTCTGGCCGCTGCACACCTGGCTGCCCAACGCCATGGGCGAGGCGACCTCCCCGGTTGCCGTCCTGATCACCGCAGTCGTCGACAAGGTCGGCACCTTCGCGATGCTCCGCTTCTGCCTCCAGCTGTTCCCGGAGGCCAGCAAGTGGGCGACGCCGGTGATCCTGGTCCTCGCGCTGATCAGCATCGTGTACGGGGCGCTGCTCGCCGTCGGCCAGCGCGACATCAAGCGCCTGATCGCCTACGCGTCGATTTCGCACTTCGGCTTCATCATCCTGGGCATCTTCGCGATGACCAGCCAGGGCCAGTCGGGCGCCACGCTCTACATGGTCAACCACGGCATCTCGACGGCCGCTCTGATGCTGGTGGCCGGCTTCCTGATCACCCGGCGCGGTTCGCGGCTCATCGCCGACTACGGCGGGGTGCAGAAGGTGGCGCCGGTCCTGGCCGGCACGTTCCTGATCGGCGGGCTCGCCACCCTGTCACTCCCCGGTCTCTCCCCGTTCGTCAGCGAATTCCTGGTCCTGGTCGGCACATTCAGCGCATACCCGGCGGCCGGCATCATCGCCACCACCGGCATCGTGCTCGCCGCGCTCTATGTCCTCGTCCTCTACCAGCGGACGATGACGGGCCCGGTGAAGGCCGAGGTCCGGGGCATGGCCGACCTGAAGGTCCGGGAGCTGGTGGTGGTCCTCCCGCTCATCGTGCTGCTGGTCTTCCTGGGCGTCTATCCGAAGCCGCTCACGGAGATCGTCAACCCGGCGGTGCAGCACACCATGTCGGACGTACACAAGAAGGACCCCCAGCCTGAGGTGGAGGCCGTCAAGTGAGCGCAACAGCTGTCCACAGCCTGTGGGCAATGGCGGGCGGGGTGACATCGGCCGCCCCGCACGAGAAGTTCAAGGCGCCGGTCATCGAGTACGCCCAGCTGACCCCGGTCCTCATCGTGATCGGTGTCGCCGTCGTCGGCGTACTCGTCGAGGCCTTCGTGCCGCGCCGGGCCCGCTACTACACACAGGTCTTCCTGACCGTCGTCGCCCTCGCCGCCGCGTTCGCCGCGGTCATCGGCCTGGCGGCCGGGGGGTACGGCACAACGAAGGCGCACATCGCCGCGATGGGCGCCATCGCGATCGACGGGCCGACACTCTTCCTGCAGGGCACCATCCTGCTGACCTCACTGGTCGCCGTCTTCACCTTCGCCGAGCGGCGGCTCGACCCCGCCGCGCACGGCAAGCACGTCGACTCGTTCGCCGCACAGGCCGCGTCGGTCCCCGGCAGCGACAGCGAGAAGGCCGCGGTCAGGGCCGGATTCACCACCACCGAGGTCTTCCCGCTGGTCCTCTTCTCGGTGGCGGGCATGCTGGTCTTCCCGGCGGCCAACGATCTGCTGACGCTCTTCGTGGCCCTGGAAGTCTTCTCCCTCCCGCTCTACCTGCTGTGCGCCGTCGCCCGCCGCAAGCGGCTGATGTCGCAGGAGGCGGCGGTGAAGTACTTCCTGCTCGGCGCCTTCTCCTCGGCGTTCCTGCTCTTCGGGATCGCCCTGCTGTACGGGTACGCGGGCTCCGTCTCGTACGCGGCCATCGCCAACGTGGTCGACGGCTCCGTCACCCAGATCGACCCGGCGCTCGCCGCCACCATGGGCAACGACGTGCTGCTGCTGATCGGCGGCGCGATGCTCCTGACCGGTCTGCTCTTCAAGGTCGGCGCCGTCCCGTTCCACATGTGGACCCCGGACGTCTACCAGGGTGCCCCGACCCCGGTCACCGGCTTCATGGCCGCGGCCACGAAGGTCGCCGCGTTCGGTGCGCTGCTGCGCCTGCTGTACGTGGTGCTGCCGGGCCTCAGCTGGGACTGGCGGCCGGTCATGTGGGCCGTCGCGATCGTCACGATGCTGGGCGGTGCGATCGTCGCCATCACCCAGACCGACATCAAGCGACTGCTGGCCTACTCCTCCATCGCGCACGCCGGCTTCATCCTCGCCGGTGTCATCGCGACGACCCCCAGCGGCATCTCCTCGGTGCTCTTCTACCTGGGTGCGTACTCCTTCGTGACGGTCGGCGCGTTCGCCGTCGTCACGCTGGTGCGCGACGCGGGCGGCGAGGCGACCCACCTGTCGAAGTGGGCCGGGCTGGGCCGGCGCTCGCCGCTGGTCGCCGCGGTCTTCGCGGTGTACCTGCTGGCCTTCGCCGGTATCCCGCTGACCTCCGGCTTCGCCGGAAAGTTCGCGGTCTTCAAGGCGGCGGCGGAAGGCGGCGCGGGCGGCCTGGTCGTGGTCGGTGTGATTTCGTCCGCCATCGCCGCGTTCTTCTACATCCGGGTCATCGTGCTCATGTTCTTCAGCGAGCCGAAGGCGGACGGCCCGACGGTCGCCGTCCCTTCCCCGCTGACGATGACGACGATCGGGGTCGGGGTCGCGGTCACGCTGGTGCTGGGCCTGGCCCCGCAGTACTTCCTGGATCTGGCGAGCCAGGCGGGAGTGTTCGTGAGGTAGCACACACGCACACAGCTGGAACAACGCCGGACGGGCCCGAGAAGTCAAGCCCGTCCGGCGTTGTCGTAGACGGCGCCTATCGTGGCAGGGGACGGCGACAGGACGAAACGGGACGGACCCGGGATCTCGGGGGGCAGAGGGATGAGCGTGACCGGCGGGACCATGGATGTGACCGAGAGCGACGCGCGGCAGACGCTGCACCGGGTGTTCGGGTACGACGCGTTCCGCGGCGAGCAGGAAGCGATCGTCGACCATGTGGTGGCGGGCGGGGACGCCGTCGTGCTCATGCCGACCGGTGGCGGAAAGTCCCTCTGCTACCAGATTCCGGCCCTGGTCAGAGCCGGTACAGGCGTTGTCATCTCACCCCTGATCGCCCTGATGCAGGACCAGGTGGACGCGCTGCGGGCGCTCGGGGTGCGGGCCGGTTTCATCAACTCCACGCAGGATTTCGACGAGCGTCGCTCGATGGAGGCCCAGTTCGTCGCCGGAGAGCTCGACCTGCTCTATCTGGCCCCGGAGCGGCTCCGCCTGGACAGCACGCTCGGCATGCTCTCCCGTGGCGAGATCTCCGTCTTCGCGATCGACGAGGCGCACTGCGTCGCCCAGTGGGGCCACGACTTCCGTCCGGACTATCTGGCCCTCTCCGTCCTCGGCGAGCGCTGGCCCGACGTACCGCGCATCGCCCTGACGGCCACCGCGACCAACGCCACGCACCAGGAGATCACGCAGCGCCTGGGCATGCCCGACGCGAAGCACTTCGTCGCCAGCTTCGACCGGCCCAACATCCAGTACCGGATCGTGGCGAAGGCCGACCCGAAGAAGCAGCTGCTCTCCTTCCTCAAGGAGGAGCATGGCGGGGACGCGGGCATCGTCTACTGCCTGTCGCGCAATTCGACCGAGAAGACCGCCGAGTATCTCAGCCGCAACGGCATCGAGGCCGTCCCGTACCACGCCGGTCTGGACGCGGGCACGCGCGCCGTCCACCAGTCCCGCTTCCTGCGCGAGGAGGGTCTGGTCGTCGTCGCGACCATCGCCTTCGGCATGGGCATCGACAAGCCGGACGTCCGCTTCGTCGCCCACCTGGACCTGCCGAAGTCCGTCGAGGGCTACTACCAGGAGACCGGCCGCGCCGGGCGGGACGGGCTGCCGTCCACGGCCTGGATGGCGTACGGACTCCAGGACGTCGTCCAGCAGCGCAAGCTCATCCAGGGCGGCGAGGGCGACGAAGGGTTCCGTCGCCGCGCGGCCTCCCATCTCGACTCGATGCTGGCCCTGTGCGAGACGGCCCGGTGCCGCCGCGCCCAGCTCCTGACGTACTTCGGCCAGGAGCCCACCGCGGCGGCCTGCGGCAACTGCGACACCTGCCTCACCCCGCCCGAGACGTGGGACGGCACGGTGGCCGCGCAGAAGCTGCTGTCGACCGTGGTCCGTCTGAAGCGTGAGCGGGGGCAGAAGTTCGGCGCGGGCCAGATCATCGACATCCTGCTCGGCCGCAAGACGGCGAAGGTCATCCAGTTCGACCACGACCAGCTCTCGGTCTTCGGTATCGGCGAGGAGCTGGCCGAGGCCGAATGGCGCGGAGTCGTCCGGCAGTTGCTCGCCCAGGGGCTGATCGCGGTCGAGGGCGAGTACGGGACGCTGGTGCTGACCGAGGAGAGCGGCTCGGTGCTCGGCCGGCAGCGCGAGGTGCTGCTGCGCAAGGAGGCACCGAAGCCCGCGTCGCGCTCCACGAAGGGCGAACGCAAGGCGAAGTCCCAGACGGCCGCCGCAGAGCTGGCGCCCGAGGCCGTCCCGGTCTTCGAAGCGCTGCGGGCCTGGCGCGGCGCCCAGGCGAAGGAACAGGGCGTCCCGGCGTACGTCGTCTTCCACGACGCGACGCTGCGCGAGATCGCCACGGTGCGGCCGGACTCGGTGTCCGCGCTGGGCGGCATCAGCGGCCTGGGCGAGAAGAAGCTGGCGACGTACGGGGAGGGGGTGCTGGAGGTGCTCGCGTCGTTCGGGGATGTCGCGGCGGGCCCGGAGCCCGGTCCGGCGGTGGCCCCTGCCGCACCGGTCCCGACGGCGTCCACGGCGTCCGCGGCTCCGGGCGGGGGCGCGTCGGCGGCTCTTGACGCCGATCCGGAGTTCGGCTGGGACGAGGAACCGCCTGAGTACGAGTGAGTGCGGGGGGCGATGGCGGCGCCGGAGCTACTCCGGGGCCGCTGCCCGGCGGCGCGGGGTGATCGCGGTGAGGTCGAGATCGACCGGGAAGGGGACGGAGACCTTCATCCGGTCGTGGAAGATGCCGGTGGAGGTGTAGGCCCCGGTCGACGGCTCCAACTCGAAGACGTAGACAACCGCCCTGCCGTCGTGGTTCTCCACTCGCCAGTAGTGCGGGATCCGGGCCCGCGCGTACTTCACGGGCTTGGTCTCCCGGTCCCGGGTCAGGGACTCGTCGGACACGACCTCGACCGCCAGTAGCACCGCATCGGCGGGGAACCGTGTTTGCCGCAGACCCTCGACCGCGTCCGCCCGCACGACGACCACATCGGGTTCGGGCCGGTTCTGCCAGTCGACGTCGATGGTGAATTCGCGAAAGACTTCGAAGTCGAGCGGCGCGATCGATTGCAGCTGCCACTTGAGATAGTCGATCGCGCGCTCGTGGAATACGGTCTGCGGACTCACGAAAACAAGGCTCCCGTCGATCAGCTCCGTGTGCGGAGGCAGATTCGGGAGTGTGTCCAGGTCATCGGCGGTCCAGCCGCCCACGGGCGGAACCGCCCACCGCGGCTCGGAGGCCTCGGGTTCGACGCTCATCAGTGCTCCCATGACACAGAGTCTGGTGGGATTTTCCAGCGTATCCGCCAGGAATGGGATATGGCTCCCCCGAACGTGTGAACGCCCTGCGCACCGCTGACCGTCGGGCGCCCCGGCCGGCGTCTGCCCTGGTCAGCAAGACACCGGTCGGTCGCTGCCCCCGGTCATGCCGCCCGGGTCAGTCGTCCCCGCCTCCGCCGCCGCCCCCGCTCGCGCCGCTCCGGCTGGCCTTGTCCTGCTGCACGTTCTGGCGCACCGCGTACGCGGTCCATTCGTCGCGCACCAGGTCGCGCATCGTCGAACGGCTTTTCCAGCCGCCCTGTGCCACGGCGCCCGACAGGCCGGTCGCCGAGACCAGCGCGGCCAGGGCGCGGCTGCGCCGGTCCGGGAAGCCGGCTGCCTCGGCGGCCGCGAAGCGTTCTTGGACCGCGGCCGGCAGGGCCGGGTCCGCCGCCGGGTGACGGTGGTAGGGGAGCAGCCCGAGGAGCCGGTGGGTCTCCCTGCGCAGGACCGAGCGGCCCACCAGATGCTCCAGGCACAGCTCCTCGACGTACCGGCCAGTCCGCCGGATCCACCGCTTCGCGCTGACGCCGCCCGCGAGCCCGCCCTCGTCCGGGGCCGGCAGGCTCCCCAGGACCTGCGCGAGGAGCGGGTCCTGGGGAGCGAGCGGACTGATCACCCGTATCCGGCCGAGCTGTTCGGCGATCCGGCCGTGGAGCTCCAGCTCCGCGAGGACCGCGCCCGCCACCGCGTACTCCAGGAAACGGTTTCGGCAGTACGGCTTGCCGCGCCGCGGGTCCAGGGCGAGCAGGAGCAGTTCCTCGGGGAGCGTGGGCTCCGGGTGAATGGGGTTCACGACGCGGGCACGATCCGTCCCGTGACCTCGCCGAGGCCGACCCGGGTGCCGTTCGGGCCCGGTGCCCAGGCCGTCATCGTCACCGTGTCGCCGTCCTCCAGGAACGTCCGCTTGCCGTCCGGGAGGTCCAGCGGGTCGCGGCCGTTCCAGGTCAGTTCCAGGAGTGAGCCGCGCTGTCCGGGCTCGGCGCCGCTGACCGTGCCGGAGCCGTACAGATCGCCGGTGCGCAGCGACGCGCCGTTCACCGTCATATGGGCCAGCATCTGGGCCGCCGTCCAGTACATGGTGGCGAACGGCGGCTCGGCGACCAGCTGTCCGTTGATCGCGACGGAGATCCGCAGGTCGAGGCCGCCGGCCTCCTCCTCGGCCGCGTCCTCCAGGTAGGGGAGCAGCGGGAAGTCGCGGGCCGGGGGCGCGATCCGGGCCGCCGCCAGGGCTTCGAGCGGCGTCACCCACGCCGATACGGATGTGGCGAAGGACTTGCCGAGGAACGGGCCGAGCGGGACGTACTCCCAGGCCTGGATGTCCCGTGCCGACCAGTCGTTGAGCAGGCAGAGCCCGAAGACATGGTCGCGGAAGTCGCCGAGCGGGACCGGGCGGCCCTGCTCGGAGCCCACACCGACGACGAAGCCGACCTCGGCCTCGATGTCGAGCTTGATGGAAGGACCGAAGACGGGGGCCGCGTCGGCGGGCGCCTTGCGCTGGCCGGACGGGCGCACCACATCCGTGCCGGAGACGACGACGGTGCCGGACCTGCCGTGGTAGCCGATCGGGAGGTGCTTCCAGTTGGGCGTCAGCGCGTCACCGTTCGGCCGGAAGATCTTTCCCACATTGGTGGCGTGGTTCTCGCTCGCGTAGAAGTCGACGTAGTCCGCGACCTCGTACGGCAGATGGAGTGTCACGGACTCGACCGGGTGCAGCAGCGGTTCGATGTCCGCGCGATGTGCCGGGACCGTCACCCATGCGGTCAGCCCCCGTCGGACGTCCCGCCAGGCGGTGCGGCCGGCGGCCAGCAGCGCGGTCAGGTCCGGCTGGGCGAGAAGCTGTGCGTAGGGCGAGCCGAGCGCGTGCGCCGCCGCTCCGGCGTCCAGTACATGGTTGCCGATGCGGACGCCGACCCGGCGGTCCTCGGGGTGGTCGGGGGTGGAGAACACACCGTACGGAAGGTTGTGCGGACCGAAGGGGTCGCCCTCGGCCAGATCGAGCGGGCTGCTCTGCTCGGGCATGTGTTGCTGCCTCGCTTTCCAGGTCGCTTGGGGGACACGTTACGTCGGTGTTGCTACCCCGCGGGAGTGTCGCAACTACGCGCAATGACGGGAAAGTTCCACCATATCCCCACGTGAGGAGGGGTGCGGCGGTCTTTTCAGCCCGCCGTGCGCGGGATCCGCTTCTCCCAGGTCCGGTGGAAGACGATCTCGTCGCCGTCCTTGCACACCACCTCGTCGGACGTGATGAAGCCGGTCTCGTCCGCACTGATCTCGGACCGCGTCTCGATCCGCGCGTCCCAGGCCATCTCCGGCCGGTGCAGCCGGATCGACCAGTCGGAGCGGGTGCGTGCGGAGAGCGGTTCGTTCTCCTGGATCGTGTACGTCTCCACGGCGTCCTCGGTGATTTCCAGGCCGTCCGGGTAGACGCGGGTGCCGCCGTAGCGCGGGTCGACCTCCAGCCGCCATTGGCCCGTGGCGACATCGCGGACCACCAGCCGCTCGGGGCGGGGCTCGTCGAGCGTCACCGGGAGGACAACGCCGAGCGGCTCCGACTGCTCCGCCTGCTCGAACCTGATCGAGGGATCCTCGGTGTGGCGGCGCACCGGCAGTTCGACGAAGCTGCGGTCCGCGTCCAGCGTGAAGCCCGCCGAACCGGCCTGCGGCCAGATCCACGGCCAGTAGGAGGAGGAGACGGCGAGCCTGATCCGATGGCCGGGCGGGAAGGTGTGCCCGATGCCGTTCAGCTCGAAGGCGACGTCCTCGGTCGAGCCGGCCGGCCAGTCGTCGGACCGGTCGCGGCCGTGCCGGGCCGACAGGTTGAGGACGCCGCGGGTGACGAGCGTGGACGAGCCGTCCGGGGCGACGTCGCAGAGCCGGGCGATCGCCTGGCCGCGCGGCACGTCCATCCGGATCCGGAGCGTCACCCTCGGGCGGCCCAGGATCTCGATGGGGGAGTCCTCGACCGGGAATTCGAACGAGACGGACTTGGCGTCCTCGTCGCGCTGGTCGGGCGGCAGATCGGCGTCGTTGCCGAACGGGAGGAACCGTCCGGCGTCGAGCCCGGTGTGCTGCGGCGAATCGACGGTCTGCGGCCCGCCCTGGAGGGTGTAGGTGACCGGCGCGACGTTCTTTGAAGGCCAGTCGGTGTCACCGACCCACCGTCCGGGCAGCATCTCGTACACCGTCGCGGGCCGGTGCGACTCGCTGATCCAGGACCGCAGCAGCGGCTCGGACATGACGCCGGTGTCCCTGTCCTTCAGGTGCTGGTCCCACCAGCGCAGCGTCTCCTGGAGGAAGCCGATCGAGGGGCCGGGCGGCAGGCCGCGGTCCGGGTACTGGTGCGACCACGGGCCGATCACCCCGCGCACCTTCGCCGGGTCGAGGTGCTCGACGAGCCGCAGCACGGTGTCGCGGTACGGGTCGTGCCAGCCGCCGACCGCGAGCACGTTCGCCCGAATGGCGGAGTAGTCCTCGCGGACAGTGCCGTGCTTCCAGTAGTCGTCGCGGGTCTGGTGCGCCAGCCAGGTGTGGATGAACGGCTCGACCGCTTCGAGCCGGTTGCGCCACATGTCCTTCCACTCTTCGCCGACCTGCGCCGGGTCCGGCGGGCGGCAGACGAAGGCGAGCATGGTGGCCGCCCAGGCGTGCATGTCGACGGCGAGGACCGAGCCGCCCATGTAGTGCACGTCGTTGTCGTAGCGGTCGTCGGTCGAGCAGACGGTGACGATCGCCTTCAGCGGCTCCGGGGCGAGCGCGGCGATCTGGAGCGAGTTGAAGCCGCCCCAGGAGATGCCGAACATGCCGACCCGGCCGGAGCACCACTCCTGCTCGGCCAGCCAGTGGATGACGGCGACCCCGTCGGCGAGCTCGGTCGCGTCGTACGCGTCGCCCGGCATCCCCTCGCTGTTGCCGTGCCCGCGGACGTCCACGCGTACGGAGGCGTAGCCGTGGCCCGCATACCAGGGGTGGCGCTGCCAGTCGCGCGGCGCCGTCCAGTCGCTCAGCCGGTACGGCAGGTACTCCAGGAGCGCCGGCACGGGGTCGTCGGTGACCGGCCGCCAGATCCGCGCGTACAGCCGTGTGCCGTCCGGCAGCGGGATGCGGACGTCCTCATGGGCGGTGTCGTACGGGAGCCTGGACCGGATGTGCATGGCGGTACCTCGGTGGGAGGGGCGCGTGGTGCGCCTCGGCCAAGGGCCGGCCGCTCGCACCCCCCATGTGCCGGTCGGTCTGAGAGGAGCTCACAAAATGGGCGCCCGGCTCGCGGCGTCTGGCACGCACGCTCGCTGCGTTGCCGAAATGCCCTAGTAGCTCCTTCCCCAAGCTCTCGGCTTCGTTCGAGCAGGGGAGGCCCCATCCGAGGACCTTCCAGCGCCTTGCGATCGCACGCACCAGACGCCGCGAGCTGATCGGACTCCCATTTTGCGAGCTCCTCTTAGTCGGCGGATGACGGCTCTGTCAGGTCGTGGGCGGCAGTGCTGTGGGACAAAGGGCTACTCCTGATCGTATGAGCTGATCACGAACATACCGGCGGTGGCGGGAAGGCGCCCACGGTGATCCAAACGGGACCGGATACGCTGACTTGAGTGATGACAGCGACACATCGACATTCCGTGTGATCGTCAGCAGACAGGAGATCCCCTCGTGACCGTCGTCGGGCCGTTCGGACTGAGCGTGCGGGACCAGGCTCTTGAGGCCGATGTCCAGACCGGTTTGGCCGCTGTCGAGGCGGGGCTGCTGGATGCCACCAAGAGCGAAGTCCCGTTCATCACAGAAGCCGCGCAGCATCTCGTACGGGCCGGGGGCAAGCGTTTCCGGCCGCTGCTGACGATGCTGGCGTCCCAGTTCGGCGACGCGGACGCGCCGGGTGTCGTGCCGTCCGCCGTGGTCGTCGAGCTGACACATCTCGCGACGCTCTACCACGACGACGTGATGGACGAGGCGGACGTACGCCGCGGCGTCGACAGCGCCAACACCCGCTGGGGCAACTCGGTGGCCGTGCTGACCGGCGACTTCCTCTTCGCACGTGCCTCGCACATCCTGGCCGACCTCGGCCCGGAGGCCGTACGTGTCCAGGCCGAGGCGTTCGAACGCCTGGTCACCGGACAGATCCTGGAGACCGCGGGCCCGCGCGACGGCCGCGACCCGGTCGACCACTACCTCGACGTGATGCGCGGCAAGACCGGCTCGCTGATCGCTGTGGCCTGCCGGTTCGGCGCGATGATGGCCGGCGCCGACGAGTCCGCCGTGGACATCCTCACCCAGTACGGGGAACGGCTCGGCGTCGCCTTCCAACTCGCCGACGATCTGCTCGACATCGCCTCCGACAGCCACGAGTCCGGCAAGACCCCCGGCACCGACCTGCGCGAAGGAATCCCGACGCTTCCCGTCCTGCACCTGCGGGCGCAGGCGGCGGCCGGCGGCAAGCCGGACGACCTGGAGCTCCTTGAGCTGCTGGACGGCGACCTGAGCGACGACGGCCGGCTGGCCGAGGCGCTCCGCCGGCTGCGGGCGCACCCGGCGCTGGAGCAGGCCCGGCGCGACACCGTCCGGTACGCGGAGGAGGCGCGGGCGGCCCTGAAGCCGCTTCCCGAGTGCTACGCGAAGGCCGCACTGGAAGAGCTGTGCGACGCCGTGGTGCACCGCGCGGGCTAGTGCCGTGACGGGGCAAAGCTTGCCGGGAGGGGCACTCGGGCGTGTTTCGAAAGCTCCGTTCTGCCAGGCGGCGTCTGGCATACACGCTCCAGTGCGGAAGCCCCGTCGTTCGCAGCGGCCCAACCCCTACGGGTCGGGGGAGGGACGAGCGTCTGGTGTCATACCGAAGAGGTATGCGCGGTTGCGTCCGCGGGTTGATGATTCCGCCCGGTGGATTTGGTCAGATGGAGAACAACCACTCCTGACCACATCGAGTGAGAACGGCGGCACGGAGTGGACGAGTGCATCCGGACGGAAGCCGCCGACCACGGAGGTAGGGCACACATGGCACCGAACGACAGCGCAGAGACCACTGGCAGCGCCACGAGCACCACGGCCGCCCGCAGAAAGGCGGCCCGCTACGTCGTCCCGGTCGCGGTGGCGGGGGTGGCGGCCGCGACGATCGGTCTGGTCCCGGCGCTCGCGGACTCCGGTGACCCGCAGCTGCCGAAGATCAGCGCACAGCAGCTCATCGAGAAGATCGCGGCCTCGGACACCCAGCAGCTCTCCGGCACGGTGCGGGTCAGCACCGACCTCGGCATCCCGTCGCTGGGCGGCCTGGCCGAGTCGTTCGCCCAGGGCGCCGGCGGCGAGCAGGGCGGTTCGAGCGCCGCCCCGCAGGAAAGGCTGACGGAGCTCGCCTCCGGCACGCACACGCTGCGGGTGGCCGCCGACGGCCCCGACAAGCAGCGCGTCTCCCTTCTGGACAGCGCCGCCGAGTACAGCGTCATCCGCAACGGGGACCAGCTCTGGGCGTACGACAGCAGGTCCGACGAGGCGTACCACGCGACCACCGACAAGGCCCCGGACGCCGAGAAGCACGAGGGGCGCACCACTCCGGAGGGCGTGCCGACCACACCGAGGGCGCTGGCCGAGCAGGCGCTGAAGGCGGCGGACCCCACCACCTCCGTCACGGTCGACGGCACGGCGCAGGTCGCCGGGCGTGATGCGTACAAGCTGGTCATCAAGCCCAAGCAGGGTGGCTCGACGATCGGCGCGATCACCGTCGCGGTCGACGCGAAGACCGGCGTGCCGCTGAAGTTCACCCTCTCCCCGAGCGGCGGCGGCAAGGCAGTGATCGACGCCGGGTTCACCAGCGTCGACTTCGCGAGGCCCGCGGCGTCCTCGTTCACGTTCACCCCGTCCAAGGGCACCAAGGTGACCGAGGCGGACGAGGCGAAGGCGGAGAAGAACGTCGAGCAGGGGCCGGAGGGCCTGACCGGTCTGGACGGACTCGCCGGCGGCGGGGGCGCGAAGGTCATCGGCGAGGGCTGGGGCGCGATCCACGTGATCGAGTCACCCGGCGCCAAGGGCCTCCCCGTTGAGGAGAAGAACGCGGATGTTCCGCCCGCGGCCCAGCAGTTCCTGGACTCGTTCGGCGACAAGGTCACCGGAAAGTTCGGCTCCGGCACGGTCTTCAAGACCCGCCTGGTCAACGCCCTGATGACCGACGACGGCGAGGTCTACGTCGGCGCGGTCACCAAGGACGCGCTCGTCAAGGCAGCTGACAGCGCCGCCCACTGACGTTCCCGCCGTTCCCGCACCGCACCACCGCCCCGCCGTATTCTCCGTACGGCGGGGCGTCCCGTTACCCGGACCATGGGGGAGTTGCGCATGACAGAGCCCGGTGCCGTGACCGAGTCCTCGGTGATGCCCTGGACCGGAAGGGCCGTGATCGAGACCCGGGGGCTCACCAAGCGGTATCGCGGCGGCCAACTCGCCGTCGACGGACTCGACCTCAGCGTCCCCGAAGGCAGCGTCTTCGGCTTTCTCGGGCCCAACGGCTCCGGGAAGACCACCACGATCCGGATGCTGATGGGGCTGATCACCCCGACGTCCGGCACCGCCCAGGTCCTCGGCGACCCCATGCCGGGCGCCGCCCGCACCGTACTTCCGCAGGTCGGCACGCTGATCGAAGGACCCGCGCTGTACGCGTTCCTGACCGGCCGGGACAACCTCGTACGGTACGACTCCGCCGACCCGACCGCCGATCCGCGCACCCGCCGCGCCCGGGTCGCCGCCGCCCTGGACCGGGTGGGGCTCGCCGCCGCGGCGGGCAAGAAGGCGAAGGCGTACTCGCTGGGCATGAAGCAGCGCCTCGGGCTTGCCGCCGCCCTGCTGCAGCCGCGCCGCCTCCTCGTCCTGGACGAGCCGACCAACGGACTCGACCCGCAGGGCATGCGCGAGATCCGCACCCTGGTACGGGAACTGGCGGCCGACGGCACCACCGTCTTCCTCTCCTCCCACCTCCTCGACGAGATCGAACAGGTCTGCACGCACGCCGCGGTCATGGCGCGGGGGCGGCTGATCACCCAGGGGCCGGTCGCCGACCTGGCGGCCGGTGCCCGCGGCCGGCTCGCCGTCACCACCCCCGACCCCGCCGACGCCGCCCGAATCCTCAAGGAACACGGCGTCACCGGCGTCACCGTCGACGGCGACCGGGTCACCGCCGAACCCCCGCCGCGCGAGGTCGAGCTCGCCGACCTGAGCGGGGCGCTGGTCCACGGCGGTGTACGCGTACGGTCCTTCGGCGTCGAGCGGGCCTCGCTGGAGGACGCCTTCGTCGCACTCACCGGAGAGGGTTTCGATGTCGCAGGCTGAAGTCGCACCCGCACGGGCGGGCCGCTCCCACAACCCGCTGTGGACGTTCGGGATCCTCCGCTCCGAACTGGCCACAACCCTGCGCCGCGGGCGCACGCTCGCGCTGCTCGGGGTGCTGGCCGCCGTCCCTGTACTGATCGGGATCGCGGTGAGGATCCAGACGAGCGACGGCTCGCCCGCCGGGCCGCGCGACGGCGGGGGACCGGCGTTCCTCTCCCAGGTGACCAACAACGGCCTGTTTCTGGTGTTCGCCGCCCTCGCGGTGACGCTTCCGGTCTTCCTGCCGCTGACCGTCGGCGTCGTCGCGGGCGACGCGATCGCGGGCGAGGCCAGTACGGGCACCCTGCGCTATCTGCTGGTCGCACCCGCGGGCCGGACCCGGCTGCTGCTCACCAAGTACACCGCCACCCTCGCGTTCTGCCTGACCGCGACCCTCGTCGTGGCGGTATCGGCGCTCGCCGTCGGCGCGCTGCTCTTCCCGGTCGGGGAGGTCACGACGATCTCCGGGACCCGGATCGGCGTCGGCGAGGGGCTGCTGCGGGCCGGCCTGATCGCGGTGACGGTGGCGGCGTCACTCATCGGGTTCGCGGCGCTCGGGCTGTTCGTCTCGACGCTCGCCGGCAGCGGGATCGCGGCGATGGCCGCGACGGTCGGGGTGCTGATCACCGTGCAGATCCTGGACACCATCCCGCAGTTGAGCGGCATCCATCCGTATCTCTTCCCGCACTACTGGATGTCCTTCGCGGACCTGCTGCGCGATCCCGTCTACTGGGACGAGATCGTCAAAAACCTGGAGCTGCAGGGGCTGTACGCGGCGGTGTTCGGCTCGGCGGCCTGGGCGCGCTTCACGGCGAAGGACATCACGGCCTGAGCGGGCGGGCCTTCGCCGGATCCGCCCGTACCGTCGGCCGGGCGAGCCGTCCCCCGATCGGCTCGTCGCGGCACGTACGGCACGAACAGCTGGAACGGCACGAGACGGCACGCTCCATTTCCGCCTGAGCATTGTTCGACTTTTTATGACGGACTGTCAACAAGGATCAGGGCAAACGCGCCCATGCTCACCGAATGATCACATGCGCACGGCCGGGTTCAGTCGAACACACGCTCCAGCACCACCGCGACCCCGTCCGCGTCGTTCGTCAGCGTCACCTCGTCCGCTGCCGCCTTCAGCTCGGGGTGGGCGTTGGCCATCGCGACGCCGTGCCCGGACCGGCGGAACATCGGCAGGTCGTTGGGCATGTCGCCGAAGGCGATCGTGGCCGCCGGATCCACCCCCAGGGTCTCGGCAGCCAGGGCCAGCCCGGTGCCCTTGTCGACGCCGTACGGCTGGAGTTCGACGGTGCCGGGGCCGGACAGGGTGACGGTCGCCAGATCGCCGACGACCGCGCGGGCCGCGTCCGCGAGTGCGTCGTCCGTCAGGTCGGGGTGGCGGACGAGGACCTTGATGATCGGCGCCGCCCACAGTTCCTCGCGGTGGCCGACCCGTACGGCGGGCAATGCGGGGTGGGGCATCAGGTACCCCGGCTCGATCAGCGTCCGCCCGTCGGTTCCGTCCTGGTCCACGGCCGCGAAGACCGGCCCGACCTGGGCCTCGATCTTGCCGAGCGCGGTGTCGGCCAGCTCCCGGTCCAGGGTTGCCGTGCGAATGATCCGCCCGGCCCCGGCGTCGTACAGCTGCGTGCCCTGCCCGCAGACCACCGGACCCCGGTACTCCAGCCGTGCGAGCAGGTCCCGTATGCCGGGCACGGGCCGTCCGGTGACCACGATGTGCCGGGCCCCCGCCGCGGCGGCCCGGGAGAGCGCGGCACGGGAGCGGGGGCTCACGGTGTCGTCGCGGCGCAGCAGGGTGCCGTCCAGGTCCGTGGCGACGAGGGCATATATGGGTGGGGTGGGCATGCCACAACCCTAGGGAGATCCGCTTCCGGGCATACGGCCCTGACCTGCGCGGACGGTCGGGGTTCCGGGTGCGGCGGACGGCCTGGCCGGAGCATATGCGCAGGAACTGCGCAGAGCGAGGGACCGTGATGGCCTCCGGGCCGGCGGCGGTGAGCGGACTGCGGTCCCAGTCCCCGTACTGCTCCTCGATGACCAGCCCGGCTTCGGACAGGAACGCGGACAACGCGTCCGCGCCGAGGAAGCGCAGGGTGCTGCGGCTGACCCGCGGCCCGGCCCAGCCGGTGCGGGTGAACGTATCGCGGAACGACACCGACTCCCCGGCCACCGGCGCCTCGACCCGGGGAGCTTCGGCTCATGTGCCCTACTCGTATCTGGCGATCTGCCGCAGTGACTGGTGCGAATCAACCACGGCCCCGGCTCCTCCGCTTGAGCAGCGTCACGCTGCAGATGCAGACCAGCAGTACACCGACCACGGCAATGACCGCGATCATCATGCTTCGTTCCTCCTGGTATACGCCGACCCGCACGGCCGGTCCATGGATAAGAGGGGGCGGAGGCAGAAAAGGATTCAGCTCCGCTGCGGCCTGATGACGCTAGAAGATCTGGCCAGGCCTGCTCCACTCGAGCAGGAGGTCTGGGGCCACCTGTTGGTCCACTACGCCATCCGCATCACTGATGCACGACACCGCCGGCCAGAACGAACTCGACTCCGACCAGCTCTCCTTCACCCGCACCCTCCGCCTCGCGCGCCGCCAGACCTCCGCGCAGGCGGCCTTCTCCCCCTGAGTGCCTGGCCACACCCCTCACCGAGGGCCTGCACGAGATATCCCGGCGCCTGCTTCCCACCCGCCGCCGACGCTCCAACCCCCGCGTCATCAAACGCAAGATGTCCGGCTTCGGCGTCAAACGCGACGAGCATTGACACTGGCCCCAGTCCACCCACGCCCCTTCCACTGGTATTAAGCGACTGGTATTAAGCCACTGGTATTAAGCCACTGGTATTGAGCCAGCTGCGCCCCTCGCCGTCCTCGCCTACCTGATACCCCTGGTTCACGGGGCAGCCCAACGTCACGTTCGGCTGAGGAAAAGTGCTTGTCAGTGATCCACTCCGCAGGTACCTTGATTGAGTTCACTCGGCCAAGGGGGAGTTGGAGAGAATGGCGGGCGCGTGTCTTTGACCGCCTCTTGGTGCATCCGTTTTGAATCACTCGGTTTATCAAGCAGAACTTGACATGCGTATTCGTACGATTGCGACGACAGCGGCCATCGCCGGAGCCCTCACCCTCGCGGGCGTTGCCCCCGCCTCGGCCTCGGGCGCCACCTGCAATGAGGGCTGGGGCAACGGTGACCTCTGCCTCCATTACAACTCCAACAATGCCGGATCTCACACCGGGTTTGTCTCTTCGGTCTCCAACCAGGTCGGCTACACCTTCAAGAGCGCGGGTGCGGGTCAGGGGCAGGCCCTGAAGAACAACGCTGCGTCCGTGCAGAATTGGGACCACAGCCGTGACGCCGCCGTCTACTTCAACTCCGGTTACAGCGGCAACTACGACCTGGCGCTCGCCTGGACCGGTGGAAACCTCGCTGCCACGTACAACAACAACGCTTCCCATAACTTCTGGTAAACCGCTGGGCGAAGAAGAAACGTTTCCGCCCGTCGGGGCAACCCTATTGTTGCCACTGACGTAATGCTGGCGCTCTGCCTCGATCCATCGGCGGAGCGCCAGCTTATTTCTATTGCACTTTCTCGTGAGGAAACAGTGATCAACGCTCTCTCGCACGCCGCGATACGGCGCGCCGCCCCGCTCTGCTGTGCCTCGATAGTCGTGATCGGGGTCGTCGCGGGATGCTCGGAATCGCCTGAGTCCGCCCCTTCTTCTCAGCCGCCCAAGGTTCTCTCGACATCTGAACCTGAAAATGCGCTCAACCTGTCTCTTCCGATTGAGCCGTATCTCTACAGCATGAAGGATCTGCACCGACTCAAGGAGGCCGAAGGGAGTCTGATCGAGGATTGCATGAAAGGTTTTGGCTTTCAATACGTGGCCCCGGAGTCTTCCCTGGAATCGACAGGCGTGAGGTCGCGCACCGATAGGCGTTACGGCATAGCTGACGGGAAAATGGCTGCTACCTACGGCTACCATCTCGGAGAGAATGATCCGCGCAGTGCGGCCGCCGCTGTACCAACGGCTGGAGCCCCGGCGCGGCCGAGCGCTGCGATGGCACTTGTGCTCATGGGGGGTACCGGCCCTCTTCCGGACAAGGACCTCGGGAAGGTGTCCGAAGCCAAGCGCACCTATCAAGGTAAGAAGATCCCCGCGGGTGGTTGTACCGGAAAGGCGAGGGCGGATCTCGTCGGAAAAGGCTCGTACGGCGATCCCGAGCTGTCGCGCAATATCAAGGCGGAGAGCTTTGATAGATCCCTGGAGGACTCCAGGACCAAGGCGGTTTTTCGCACGTGGTCGGAGTGCATGAAAGCCGGCGGTTACAGCTACAAGGCTCCGCTCGACGCGCCTGGGGACGACCCGAGATTCAACGGTCCGAAAGCCTCGCGCGAGGAGATAGTGATGGCTGTTAAGGATGTCTCCTGCAAGAAGAAGACGAATCTGGTCGGTGTATGGTTTTCAGTGGAATCGGCCTATCAGAAGCAGATTATCGAAAAGAATCAGGAGGCCCTGGTCCAGATATCAAAGGAGAAGGGGGATACCCTGAAGAAGATTTCGAAGCTAACGACTCGAAGCTGACGGGCTCGACTCGGAGACTAGTGGAAAGATGCAAGGAATCAGCGATGGCGTCCGTCTCTTCAACCTCTTCCGCCCAACCTCGGAAACCGCAGCGGGCAACAGGTTGGGAAAGCATTCTGAGGAGGGCGTCTCCTCCCTGGGGTCTGGCGTGCCTCGCCTTCGCCGCGTACTCCGTAGTCTCAGTGATGCGTTTTCGGCGCGTGGAGAGTTCGTCTTGGGATCTTGGGATATTCGAGCAAGTGGTACACCACTACGCTCAGCTCGAATCTCCGATATCCAACATTAAGGGAGTCGATTTCAACATACTCGGAGATCATTTCAGTCCGATTCTTGTAGTGCTGGCTCCCCTGTACAGAGTGTTCCCTTCGGCGCTCACCCTGCTCGTCGCCCAGGCTGCCCTGATCGCACTGTCCGTCGTTCCCATAACACGCGCTGCAATCCGGATCCTCGGAAAATCCCGCGGTGTGGCCGTCGGGTTCGCCTATGGAATATCTTGGGGCATCCAGAGCGCCGTAGACTTCGATTTTCATGAGATATGTTTTGCCGTGCCGATCCTGGCATTCGTGCTCCAGCAGGTGCTGGAGAAGTGCTGGAAATCTGCCGCTCTTTGGAGTCTGCCTCTCGTTCTCGTCAAAGAGGATCTGGGGCTTACGGTAGCTGCGATTGGTGTGTGCATTTTCCTCTTCGGGGGCAAGGTGATCGGGTCGTCACTCGCCGGATTCGGTGTCGCCGCATTCCTGCTCGTTATGTTCGTTCTTATTCCAGGAGTGAACGAGGAAGGGGAGTATGGCTACTGGGAAAAGCTGGGCGAGGGCTCCGGGCTCGGTGCGCACAGCCTCTCGGGTCTCTTCCTGGACGGCACATCGATAAAAATCACGACCCTTTTCCTGCTTCTTGGCATCACGGGATTCGTGGCGCTGCGATCCCCTCTCAGTCTTCTACTCGTCCCCACTCTAGGCTGGCGCTTCATCTCCGACGAGAGTAATTACTGGGGGACTGGCTGGCACTACAATGCCGTGCTGATGCCGATTCTGTTCGCCGCACTCGTCGACGGACTGCGCCTGATGAAAGAGTCCCGCAGGACGTGGGTCCAGCGGTACGCGGCGAACGCGGTACCGGCAGTCCTCGCCATCTCCATCACTCTGACCGGGCAGTTCCCGTTCAAAGCCCTCTTCGATCTGGAGACGTATCGCACGACGGCCAAGGTCCGCTCCGCGGAAAAGGTTATTGCCTTGGTGCCCGAGGGAGTCACCGTCGAAACGAGCGGCGGGATTCTGTCCCATCTGACGGGCAAGTCCCGTGTCTTCTGGGTGGGTGGGACGGGGAAAATCTCTCCCGACTTCATTGTGGTGGATCTGGCGGGATGGAATCCCGCACCGAATGGCGACTTCGCCGGTTATGCAAGAAACGCGCATCCGGGCAGCACGTACACCGTCGCGTACCGAGACCCGAATTATGTGGTGCTGCGTCGTTCCGCTTCCGCATGAGTGCAGATTGCCTCCGAGAGCCCGGATCCTCGGCCCCTCGATCTGCTGGTGAACTGGAGATCAAGTAAGTGTCCGACAGGGAAAAGCACATAGCTGGCGGTGAGGCAGGAGAGCCGGGAGCGCCGTCGACGCCCGCCCCTGCCACAGGAACCGGTCTGGCACGCCGTCGCCGATGGCTGGCGACTGTGGCGGCAGGATCGGTGTTGCTGGCCGGAGCGGGAGGGGCAGCGTCGCTCGTCATCAAGTCGCCCGCCCAGGCGGCGTCAGAAGCGGACGCGCCACCCTTGGACGTGCTGACGGCAGCCGTGGAACGCCGTGTGTTGCAGGAGACGGTGATCCTGCGCGGCACGGTGAGGTCGGGGCAGTCGGTGCAGGTCTCTCCGTCGGTGTCCGGAGGGAGCGAGGGCAGGGGAGCACCGGTGGTGACAAAGCTGGCGGTGACCACGAAGTCCACGGTCGATGCGGGCAAGGTGCTCCTGGAAGTCTCGGGACGGCCCGTGTTCGTACTCAGGGGAAAGCTGCCGGTGTACCGGGACCTGAAGCCGGGGTCCGTCGGTGATGACGTGGCGCAATTGCAGAAGGCGCTGAACGCGCTCGGACACGGCACCGGCAACGATCGGTCGGGGACGTTCGACGAAGGCACAAAGGCAGCGCTGAAGTCCTTCTACGCCTCGATCGGTTACGACCCCTTGCCGGCGCAGGCGGACGGCGGAGAGGCGCTGAAGACGGCCAAGCAGTCCGTGACCAGCGCGGAGCGCGCGCTGGAGGATGCGAAGGACGCGCGGAACGAGGCGCGGACGGACAAAGGGACCTCGGCCAAGCAGGCACAGAAGGCCGTGGAGCGGGCCGCAGAGGATGTGACCGGGGCGCGGCAAGCCCTGGCAGAGGCCCAGGCGGCCGACGGACCGATGCTGCCGGCCGGCGAAGTGGTGTACATGGAGGGCTTCCCGGCCCGGGTGGACGCCGTGACGGCAGCAGTCGGGTCGGAAGTGTCAGGTCCGGTAATGAAGGTGTCCGCGGGTGCGCTGGTCGTACAGGGGAACCTCCAGGAGCACCAGAAGGGCATGGTGCGGCCGGGGCAGAAGGTGCAGATTCTGTCGGAGCTCAGCGGAGTGACGGCGACCGGGACGGTGCTGTCGGTCGCGGACACGATGGAGGCCGAGCCGGCGCAGTCCGATGCAGGCGATGGCGAGAACGGACCGGATCAGACTGCGGCCGGCCCCCCGGGCTACGCCATGCTGGTACGGCCCGACAAGGCGTTGAGCAGCGAACTGGCGGAGCAGGACGTGCGGTTGACGGTCGAGGCGGCCTCTACGGACGGTAAATCGCTTGTGGTGCCGGTGACGGCGATCTCGGCGGGGGCGGACGGGAAGACCACGGTGACGGTCGTGGCCCACAGCGGGACGCAGCGGCGGGTGGAGGTGCTCCCGGGAACGGCTGGAGACGGGTTCGTGGAAGTCGTGCCGTTGGGGCCGGGGAAGCTGGCCGAAGGCGACGACGTGGTGACCGGGATCAACGCGGAGGCCGGGAAATGACACCGGTCATCGAGTTCGGGCAGGTTGGCCTGGTGTATCCGGGACCGCCGCCGGTGGAGGCGCTCGTTCCGTGCGACCTGGTGGTGGAGCAGGGCGAGTTCGTGACGGTAGTCGGCCCGTCGGGTTCGGGAAAGTCGACGTTTCTCAACATCGCCGGGCTGTTGGACGCGCCGACGTCGGGGACGTATCTTCTGGACGGGATCGATACCGGTTCCCTCAAGGACAGCGAGCGAACAGCTCTGCGTGGTCGCCGTATCGGGTTCGTTTTCCAGTCCTTCCACCTGCTGCCGCACCGGTCCGCGCTGGAGAACGTGCTGCTGGCCATGGTCTACAACGGCGTCCCGCGCTCCGAGCGCCGGGATCGGGCCCACGAGGCACTCGTACGCGTCGGGCTGGCACACCGTGTCGACGCGCTGCCGACCCGGCTCTCGGGCGGTGAACGCCAGCGCGTGGCGATCGCCCGCGCACTGGCCGCCCGCCCGTCACTGCTGCTGTGCGACGAGCCGACCGGCAACCTGGACACCACCACCGCCGAGACCGTCCTGAACCTGCTGGACGAACTGCACAGCGACGGCATGACTGTCCTGGTCATCACCCACGACCTCGAGGTAGCGGCCCGAGGACAACGCACCATCGCCGTCCGCGACGGAGTGCTGCGTGAGCAGGTGGCCGCATGAGGCTGAAGCTCCGCCTGTGCAGACCCGCACAGCTCGTGAATCCCTCTCGGTTCGCCCCGCGCGACATGCTCTCGGAATCCACGGCCGGCATACTGCAGCGCCCGGCCCGCTCGACACTGACCGCGCTTGGCACCGTTCTCGGTGTCGGCACGTTCGTAGCCGTCCTCGGGCTGACAGCGACGACCTCTTCCCAGATCGATTCCCGCTTCAACCTCCTGACCGCCACCGAAGTGACGGTCGATGACATCGCTGCCGAGCACAACGAGTTCGCCCGCATGGCCTTCCCCGCCGACGCCGACAGCCGGATCGAAAAACTGAACGGTGTCGAACACGCCGGGGTCTACTGGAACGTCCGCCTCGGCAGCGAGATCAGCGTCCGCTCCTCACCCGTCGGAGACATGGCCGACGGTGAGAAGATCGACGTCATCGCCGCATCCCCCGGTGCCCTGCAAGCAGCAGTCCCGGTTCTGGCCCAGGGCCGCATCTACGACACCTACACCTCCCGTACCGCCCAGCCTGTCGCCGTCATCGGCTCCGGCGTCGCGGCCCGGCTCGGCATCACCACTCTGGAGACGCAGCCGGCGATCTATATAGGTGCCGAGCCCTTCACCGTGACGGGCATCATCAAGGACGTCAGGCGCAAGCCCGATCTGCTGCTGTCCGTCGTCGTTCCGCGCAGCACCGCGGAGAGAGTCTGGGGCTCCCCCGAAGGCGCGAGCGCCAAGATGCTCATCGCCACCGAGATCGGCGCTGCTCAGCAGGTCGCCCGCCTTGCTCCCACAGCGCTGCGCCCCGATCACCCCGAATACCTCAAGGCCGTTCCCCCACCGAACCCCAAGACCCTGCGCTCCGACATCACCTCGGATCTCAACCAGCTCTTTCTCCTCCTGGCCGGGATCTGCTTGGCCATCGGTGCGGTCGGCATCGCCAACACGACCCTGGTCGCGGTCCTGGAACGCACCGGCGAAATCGGCCTGCGAAGAGCGCTCGGCGCACGCGGGCGGCACATCACCGCACAGTTCCTTGCCGAATCCGGAGCGCTGGGCGCCCTCGGCGGCCTGGTCGGCACCAGCCTCGGCACGATCACCGTTGTCACGGTCGCCGTCGCGCGGGACTGGACCCCGGTCGTCCACCCGGCCACGATCGTCGCTGCCCCCGTCACCGGCCTGCTCACCGGCGTGCTGGCCGGCCTCTACCCGGCTTGGCGCGCCAGTCGCATCCAACCCGCGGAAGCCCTGCGCCGCTGAGTCACGCCGTTCTCCCCGTACCCCGCTCACACGGCGGTGTACGTGACCGGGTCGCAGCCCGGGGCCGCTTCGGCGTGGCGGAGCTTCACCAGGTGGCGCAGGTGTGCCTCCGCCTCCGAGACCGCGATATTCCTCGACCCGTACGGGATCTGCGGGCCGGCCTGATCGCGGTGACGGTGGCGGCGTCACTGATCGGGTTCGCGGCGCTCGGGCTGTTCGTCTCGACGCTCGCCGGCAGCGGGATCGCGGCGATGGCCGCGACGGTCGGGGTGGATCGTTCAGAGCTCCGCAAGCGGCGGAGCGCCCGCTCGGCTCACGCGCCGGGCAGGTCACTGCACGCAGAACTCGTTGCCCTCCGGATCGGCGAGCACCCACCAAGTGCCGCCCGGTTCCTCCACCTTGCGCAGCCGGATAGCGCCCAGGCCCTCCAGTCGCGCCACCTCGGCGTCGCGGCGCCCCGGGCCGGCGTGCACGTCCAGATGGAGCCGGTTCTTGCCCGTCTTCGGCTCCGGTACGCGCTGGAACAGCAGCCGTCGCCCGAGTCCCGTGCCGCTCTCCTCCTCGTGCGGATCGTCCGGGTGACGCGCTGCCGCGAGATCCCGCCAGGCCCGGCGGTCGTGCGACTTGACGGTCATCGCTTCCGGTACGGCTCCGAGCGCCAGCAGCCGTTCGATCAGCGGACTGTTGTCCTCCACGCGATAGCCGAGGGCCTCGGCCCAGAAGTCGGCCTGGGCGTGCGGATCGGTGGCGTCGATGACGAGCTTCCAGTGGAGAGTCATGGAAACTGTTTATAGTGGTTACATGAGTGAGTCGGCAACGGGCGCGCCGGGACTGCTCCTTCACACCTCGCAGGGGCGTCCGTATCGCTTCGATCCCGGTGCCCTGTGCCTGGAGTTGCTGCCCACCGGCGGGCACAGCACATATACGCAGTACGAGACGCTGCACACACCCGCCGATCTGGTGCGGTGGGCGGGGGAGAGCCGGTTGGCGTCCGGACCGGAGCTCGCGGATCTCGCCGTGAGCGATGATGAACTGGCCCGCGCTCATGAACTCCGCGCCGCACTCTGGCGGTTGACCACGGCCCTGGCGCACGGGCAGGCGGCCGACCCGGCGGACATCGAGGTCGTGAACGCCGTGGCCGCCGCATCGCCGCTCGTGCCCCGTATTGCCGCCGGGTCCGGCAGGGAGTGGGCACCCGGGGCCACCGGCAGCGCACTCCTGTCGACCGTCGCCCGCGATGCGGTGCAGCTCTTCACCGGGCCGTACGCCCGACGGATCCGCGAATGCGGCGCCCACAACTGCCTGTTGCTGTTCGTCGACACCTCGCGTCCCGGCAAGCGGCGTTGGTGCGCGATGGAGCGGTGCGGAAACCGTCAGAAGGTACGCGCGCACCGCGCCCGCCAACTTGAAGGGGACGTGTGACGGGCGGACCCGTGCCCCCGTCCCCCCCATCACGTCATGGCACGGGCCGTCCGGTGCTGCTGCCGACCGGCAGCGTGTGAGGGGCCGGGTGGCCGTCGCGCCGGGCTGAGCCCGGCCGCGGGGAGCTGTCGCCGGCCCAGCTCATCGGGGTGTTGCCCCGATGGACGTCGGCCGGGCGATTTCGTGGACCCCCGGAGCCGGGGCTCCGTTGCCGGGATCGCCCGGGAGGCGGGACCCGGGTCCGGCCGGGCCGAGTCCGGAAGGGTGCATTGCCTGTGCGGTGTCGTCGCCACGTGCGGTGGGTGTGGCTGCGCAGATGACGGCGGAGACGGCCACGGTGGCGGTCGCCACGCGCAGGAGCGTGCGTGAGTGTCTCTCGAAGTGCCGGGTACGGGTCATAGATGCTAGAGAAATATAAGCAGACGGTATGACCGCGCTTACTCATCGGGACACGCGCCGCGATCGCCCCAATGCCGTACGGTCCAGGTGCTCCGCGACGGCTCCGTGGTCCATGGCGCGCGCGATCAGCGCCACGTGGTTGTCGGGGCGGACCAGGACGAGGGCGTCCTCGGTGATCCCGTACGCCGAGCGGGCGTGCCCCTCGTCGTCGGTGAGGCCCTCGTGGCCGCCGCCGTCCACCGCGTGCACGCGCACCACATCGCCGTACCCCGCCGCCACCTCCCGCAGCGCCTGCGCCGCGCCCGGACCGAAGCCCAGCAGCGTGAAGTGCGGCCCGGCGAACGTCTCGAACAGGCGGACCGGCGTCCCCGTCGCCGCGTCGCGGCACGGGGCGTCCGGGGCGCGGTCGCCCGCCCGCAGCCGGGCGCGGGGACCGTCGGCCGCGCCGTCCCGGGCGAGCGAGCTCCAGCGGTAGTTCCCGTCCAGCCCCATTGTCTCCGCGGCGTTCGCCGCATCCAGTCCGCCGCCCGGCTTCTTGATCGCTTCCAGGGTCGCCCGCAGCCGGTCGGAGGCGAGGTCGAGGGTCCGGGCGGCGACGGGCAGCCGCTCCTCCTCGTACGTGTCGAGCAGGTCCGTACCCGCCCGTCCGGTCACCACGAGGGCGAGCTTCCAGCCCAGGTTGAACGCATCCTGGATGCCGGTGTTCATGCCCAGCCCGCCCGCGATCGCGTGCACATGCGCGGCGTCGCCGGCGAGGAGGACGCGGCCCACCCGGTAGCGGCCGGCCAGGCGCTCGTTGACCCGGTACGTCGACAGCAGGGTGGCGTTCGACAGGCGGGTGCCCGGGAGGCCGGAATGCTTGGCGAAGAGCCGCCGGAAGCTTTCCTGCGAGGGCGGTACGGGGGCCCCGGCGGCGTCCGTCTCGGGCCCGGCCTGGAACCACCAGCCCGACCGGGTGCCCGGGATCGGACACAGCATCACGGCGCCGTCCTCGTCGAACCACTGGTGCCAGATCCCGCGGTCGAGACCCTCCACCTCGACGTCGCCGCAGACCATCATCTGCTCCTGCGTCGTCCGCCCCTCGAACGGCACCCCGAGCAGCTTGCGCACCGCACTGTGGGCGCCGTCGCAGCCCACCACGTAGGCCGCCCCGGTCTCGCTGCCGTCGGCGAAGGTGACGGTCACCGAGGCGTCCGCCTCCACCAGCCCCGTTACCTCGGCGCCCAGTTCGACACGTACCCCGTACTCCGTGAGCCGGGCCCGCAGGATCTCCTCCAGCCGCCACTGGGCGATGAGCCACGAGCGGTCGTACGGGGCGTCCGGCGTCGGCACCGCCCCCTCGAACGGGTCGGCGTCGGCGATCGGCAGTCCGCCCCGGTACTTGCGCATCGGCGGCGGCGTCGAGCCCGCTGCCAGGACCTCGTCGACCACGCCGAGATCCTCAAGTACCTCGAGGGAGCGGGGGTTGGGGCCCTTCGCCCGCGAACTGCGCGGGAAATCGCGGGACTTGTCGACGATCCGTACCGCGATGTCACGCCGGGCGAGATCGCATGCCAGGGTCAGTCCGGTCGGTCCGGCTCCCACGATCAGTACGTCGGTCATGCCTGCTCCTCGGGTTCGGTTCCACCGCCTCCAGGTAAACGTAACCGAGTTAAAAAAGCAACTAGGTCAAGCTTGGCGCGTGTCCGCTGTCTCGCGGGCGTCGTCGTCGCTGATCACTGCTCTCGGGCTGCGTACGAGGAGGAGTCCGTGCCGGTCGCCGCAGACGTCTCTTCCGGCGCCGTCGATGCCGGCGCCGTCGCCGCGAACCGTGCGGCCTGCGCCCTCGTCCGCCGCGCCGTCCGGAGCGCGTCCCACGTCAGCAGCGTGAGCGCCAGCCACACCAGCGCGAACCCGGTCCACCGCTCAGGGGGCATCGCCTCGTGGAAGTAGAGGACGCCGAGGATGAACTGGAAGACCGGCGCCAGGTACTGGAGCAGGCCCAGCGTCGAGAGGGGGACGCGGATCGCCGCCGCACCGAAGAGGACCAGCGGCGTGGCCGTCACGACACCCGTCGCGGCGAGCAGCGCCGCATGGCCGGCGCCCCCGGAGACGAACGTCGCGTCGCCCTGCGCGCCGAGCCACAGCAGATAGCCGAGCGCGGGGACGAACAGCACCGCTGTCTCGGCGGTGAGCGACTCCAGGCCGCCCATGTTGACCTTCTTCTTCACCAGGCCGTAGGTCGCGAAGGAGAACGCCAGTGTCAACGAGATCCACGGCGGACGTCCGTAACCGATCGCCAGCACGAGCACCGCCGCGACGCCCGTGCCGACCGCCACCCACTGCACGGGGCGCAGTCGTTCGCCGAGGAGCAGAACGCCCATGGCGATGGTGACCAGGGGGTTGATGAAGTAGCCGAGCGACGCCTCGACGACGTGGCCGTTGTTCACGGCCCAGATGTACAGACCCCAGTTGACGGTGATCACGGCCGCGGCGACCGTGATCAGCCCCAGCTTCCTCGGCCGGCGTATCAGCTCGCCGATCCACGCCCAGCGGCGCAGCGCGAGCAGCGCGACGCCGACGACGGCGAGCGACCAGACCATGCGGTGGGCCAGGATCTCGATGGCGCCGGACGGCTTCAGCAGCGGCCAGAAGAGCGGGACGATTCCCCACAGGCCATAGGCGCCGATGCCGGACAGCAAGCCCGCCCGCTGTTCATTTGTCCCCTTCACGGGCCCTCCTGGCATCCCTCGCGTCAACTGCTCCGTCAACTCTCCGCCGACTGCATGACGGTAGCGCCGGGAGGGCCCGGTGTCATAGCCGTATCGCCATACGGTCATGACACCGGGCCCGTCCGGTCCGGAGGAAGGGCTCAGCCGGCGGCGACCGCGGCGGCCACCGTCTCGGCCATCGGCGTCGTCGGGCGGCCGATCAGACGGGCCAGGTCGCCGCTCGTGCCGGCGAGCAGGCCGCGCGCGATCGCCTCGTCGACGTCGACGAGGATCGCGGCGAAGCCCTCGGGCAGACCGGCGCCGACCAGGATCTCCTGGTGCACGGCGGCCGGGACGTTGTTGTACGCGATCTCCTTGCCGGTGGCCTTCGATACCTCGGCCGCGTACTCGGCGAACGACCAGGCGACGTCGCCGCTCAGCTCGTAAGCCCTGCCGAGGTGGCCCTCGTCGGTCAGTACGGCGGCCGCGGCGGCGGCGTAGTCGGCGCGAGTGGCGGAGGCGACCCGGCCGTTGCCCGCGTTGGAGACGACGGCGCCGTGCTCCAGGACCGGGGCGAGGTTCGCCGTGTAGTTCTCCGTGTACCAGCCGTTGCGCAGGAAGGTGTACGGCAGGCCGGAGTCGAGGATCAGCTGCTCGGTGACCTTGTGCTCGGCGGCCAGCTGGAAGTCGGCGTCCGGGCCGCCCAGCACCCCGGTGTACGCGAGCTGCGCGACGCCCGCCGCCTTCGCCGCGTCGATGACCGCCGTGTGCTGCGGCACGCGCCTGCCCACCTCGCTGCCGGAGATGAGCAGGACGCGGTCCCCGGCCTTGAAGACGCCGGTGAGGGTCTCCGGGCGGTCGTAGTCGGCGACCCGGAGCTCGACGCCGCGGACGGCGAGGCCGACGGCCTTCTCCTTGTTGCGGACCACGGCTGCGATCTCGCTCGCGGGCACGGTTTCCAGCAGCCGGTCGACGACGAGACTGCCGAGCTCTCCGGTGGCTCCGGTGACGACGATACTCATGGGGGGTTTCTCCTCTTTGGGTGCTCTGATCCTTGTTCGTACTCTCTGTCGCTCACCCTACGGGAGGCGCTAACCAGGAGAAAGTACCCACTTTGAAGTAAGGTACTGGTGTGAGCGTAAGCAAGGTGCCTGATGTGAACCGGCAGATGTGCCCCTCCCGCCTGGTGCTCGAACACGTCACCAGCCGCTGGGGGGTTCTCGTCCTCGCCGCTCTGCTGGAGCGCTCGTACCGCTTCAGCGAGCTGCGCCGCGAGGTCGGCGGCGTCAGCGAGAAGATGCTGGCCCAGACCCTCCAGACGCTGGAGCGCGACGGCTTCGTGCACCGGGATGCCAAGCCGGTGATCCCGCCGCGGGTGGACTACACGCTGACCGAGCTGGGCAAGGAGGCCGCCGAGCAGGTGTGGGGGCTGGCGCGCTGGACGGAGCGGCGGGTCGACGCCGTACACGCTGCCCGAGAGTCGTACGACGCCCGGAAACAGGCTCAGTCCGGCTGAGGCGCCCGCCCCTCCTCCAGCTCCCGCAGCGCCCGCGAGACATCGAACGGCAGGATCGTCACCGCCACGTGCGGCAGCTGGACCAGCGCCTTCGCCATCGCCTCGCCGGTGCCCCGGTGCAGCAACTTCCCGAGCGCGTTCGAGTACAGCCGCCGCGGCACCAGTACCGTCAGCGACGTCTGTCCGTCCGCCGTGGTGCGGGTCGCGAGCTCCCGCATCGCCTGGCGCAGCCGCCGGTCGGGGCAGGCCACCAGCTCCAGCGACACAGAGGTCGCGGCCGTCGCCTCCCAGCGGGCGGCCAGCCGCCTGCCGTGCGCCTCGTCGACCGCGAAGTGCACCGCCCGGATCTCGTCCGGGCGCAGCTCATGGGCGTACCGCAGTGCCTTCAGTGTCGCCAGGTCCAGTGTCTCGACGAGGACGAACACCAGATGGCGCCGGACCCGCGGCCGGTCGGCGCCCGGCGCCTGGAGGCTCTGCAGTGCGGCGGCCTCACGCCGGTACTCGCGGTTGATCCGCATCAATGCCCAGACGCCGAGCGGAAAGACGATCACGACCAGCCAGGCGCCCTCGGTGAACTTGGTGATCGCGAAGATCAGCACCACGGCCGCCGAGATGACCGCAGCCAGCCCATTGACCGCGATCTTCAGCCGGCGGTACCGCTCGCGGCGGCGCAGATGGTACGCGGTGAGCCCGGACCCCGCCATGGTGAACGCGGTGAACACGCCGATCGCGTACAGCGCCACCAGCCTGTCCACGCTGGCGCCCGTGACCAGCAGCAGCGCCAGCGAGACGACGGTGAGCGCGATGATCCCGTTGGAGAACGCCAGCCGGTGCCCGCGCCGGGTCAGCACCCGCGGCAGGAAACGGTCCTTGGCGACAAAACTGGCCAGGAACGGGAAGCCGGTGAAAGGCGTGTTGGCGCCCGTGTAGAGGACCAGCGCGGTCGCCAGCTGGACGAAGACCAGCCCGGCCGTCCCCGCCGGGCCGGCACCGAAGGCGAGATGAGCCTCCTGCGCGATGACGGTCGGCGTGCCGTCGGTGTACGGGACGGCGTGCGTGAAGTGCGCCAGCGTGGAGACGCCGAGGACGAGGACGCCGAGTACACAGCTCATCACGATGAGGGTGCGGCGGGCGTTGCGACCCTGCGGTTCACGGAACGCGGAGATGCCGTTGGAGATCGCTTCGAGTCCGGTGAGCGACGAGCCGCCGTTGGCGAAGGAGCGCAGCACGATGAAGAGCGAGGCGCCGTACGCCCAGCCGCTGCCCGGCGTGCCCAGCGGAACCACCCCGGCGGCATGCAGATCGGCGTGCGGCAGCCCGACCGTCAGCCCGCGCACCGCGGCGACGAGCAGCACCAGACCGACCGCGGCCATGAACAGATAGGCGGGCAGCGCGAAGGTCCGGCCCGCCTCGCGGATGCCGCGCAGATTCCCGTACGCGAGCAGCGCGATCACCGCGACGGAGACCGGCAGCTGGAGATGGTCCAGGCCGGTCCAGCCGCCCCCGGCCAGATGGGCGAGGGAGATGAGGGCGTTCGTGCCGGCCGACACCTGGACGGCGACGGTCACGATGTAGTCGACGAGCAGCGCCACGGCGGCGATCTGCGCGACATTCGGCCCGAAGTTCTCCCGGGCGACGACATACGAGCCGCCCGCCCGCGTGTAGATCATGACGACATCGCTGTAGCAGAGCGTCAGAAGCAGCAGGACCAGCAGGATCGCGAAGGTCACCGGCATGAGGAGGGTGAAGGCGGCCGCCCCGACGACGGGCACGAGGACCCGGAGCATCTCCTCGGAGCCGTACGCGGACGAACTGATGCAGTCCGAGGCGAGCACCCCGAGCGCCGTCCGGTTGCTCAGTTTCTCTTCACTGATGCGCTCGGTGGTGAGGGGTTTGCCGAGCAGGTGTCGTTTGATGCGGTACGCGGGACGGTCCAGGGCCATGGGCACATGAGAACGGGTGCCGGGCCGGGAGCGGTGAAGACTCCCCGGCCGGGCACCCGTACGGTGCGCCGCACGGCGTCCCAGGGGGCGTCCGGCGGATCATCCGAGGCCGCGACGAGTGGAACCGTCCGACCCTGATCCGCCGGACCCTCTCAGCCGACGACCGTCCAGTTGTCGTTGCCCGCGAGCAGCGCGGCCAGATCGCCCTTGCCGTTCTGCTCGACCGCGGTGTCCAGCTGCTCGGCCATCTGTGTGTCGTACACCGGTCGCTCGACGCTGCGCAGCACCCCGATCGGGGTCTGGTGCAGCGTGTGGGGGTCGGCGAGCCGGGACAGTGCGAACGCCGTCGTGGGGCTGGCGGCGTGTGCGTCGTGGACCAGGACCTGCGACTCGTTCTCCGCGGTGACCTCGACGACCTTGAGGTCGCCGGTGGCCGGGTCGCGCACGACGCCCTTGGACTGCCCGGTGCCGAAGCGGATCGGCTGCCCGTGCTCCAGCCGGATCACCGCGTTCTCGGCCTGGTCCTTGTCCTTGAGGACCTCGAAGGCGCCGTCGTTGAAGATGTTGCAGTTCTGGTAGATCTCCACCAGCGCCGTGCCGGGGTGGGCGGCCGCCTCGCGCAGCACGCCGGTGAGGTGCTTGCGGTCGGAGTCCACGGTGCGGGCGACGAACGACGCCTCCGCGCCGAGGGCCAGCGACACCGGGTTGAACGGGGCGTCGAGCGAGCCCATCGGCGTCGACTTGGTGATCTTGCCGACCTCGGACGTGGGGGAGTACTGCCCCTTGGTGAGCCCGTAGATCCGGTTGTTGAACAGCAGGATCTTCAGGTTCACATTGCGCCGCAGCGCGTGGATGAGGTGGTTGCCGCCGATGGACAGTGCGTCGCCGTCGCCCGTGACGACCCAGACGGACAGGTCGCGCCGCGAGGACGCCAGCCCGGTCGCGATGGCCGGGGCCCGGCCGTGGATCGAGTGCATCCCGTACGTGTTCATGTAGTACGGGAACCGGGACGAGCAGCCGATGCCGGAGACGAAGACGATGTTCTCCTTCGCCAGACCGAGCTCGGGCATGAACCCCTGCACGGCGGCGAGGACCGCATAGTCACCGCAACCGGGGCACCAGCGCACTTCCTGATCGGACTTGAAGTCCTTCATGGACTGCTTGGCCTCGGCCTTGGGTACCAGCTGCAGTGCCGGGAGCCCGGTGGGGAGTGCCTGGTCGGTGTTAGGCATCGATGGCCTCCTTGAGAGCTGTGGCGAGCTGCTCGGCCTTGAACGGCATTCCGTTGACCTGGTTGTAACTCTGGGCGTCCACCAGGTACTTCGCCCGGATCAGGGTGGCGAGCTGGCCGAGGTTCATCTCCGGGACGACCACCTTGTCGTAACGCTCCAGCACCTCACCCAGATTCCGTGGGAAGGGGTTGAGGTGGCGCAGATGGACCTGCGCGATCGACTGCCCCTCCGCCCGCAGCCGGCGGACGGCGGCGGTGATGGGGCCGTACGTGGAGCCCCAGCCGAGCACCAGGGTCCGGGCGTCGGAGGGGTCGTCGACCTCCACGTCGGGGACCTCGATGCCGTCGACCTTCGCCTGGCGGGTGCGGACCATGAAGTCGTGGTTCGCGGGGTCGTACGAGATGTTGCCGGTGCCGTCCTGCTTCTCGATGCCGCCGATGCGGTGTTCGAGACCGGGAGTGCCGGGGACGGCCCACGGGCGGGCCAGGGTCTGCTTGTCGCGCTTGTACGGCCAGAAGACCTCGGTGCCGTCGGCCAGCTCATGGTTGGGCCCGGAGGCGAACTGCACGCGCAGGTCGGGGAGTTCGTCGACCTCCGGGATCCGCCACGGCTCGGAGCCGTTGGCGAGGTAGCCGTCCGAGAGCAGGAACACCGGCGTGCGGTAGGTCAGTGCGATCCGGGCGGCGTCGAGCGCGGCGTCGAAGCAGTCCGCCGGCGTCTTCGGCGCCACGATCGGCACCGGGGCCTCGCCGTTGCGCCCGAACATCGCCTGCAGCAGGTCCGCCTGCTCGGTCTTGGTCGGCAGACCGGTCGACGGGCCGCCGCGCTGGATGTCGATGATGAGCAGCGGCAGCTCGAGCGAGACGGCCAGGCCGATGGTTTCCGACTTCAGCGCCACACCCGGACCGGACGTCGTCGTCACCCCGAGCGAACCGCCGAACGCCGCGCCGAGCGCCGCGCCGATGCCCGCGATCTCGTCCTCCGCCTGGAAGGTGCGGACGCCGAAGTTCTTGTGCTTGCTGAGCTCGTGCAGGATGTCGGAGGCCGGGGTGATCGGGTACGAGCCCAGGTAGAGCGGCAGGTCCGCCTGCCGGCTCGCGGCGATCAGCCCGTACGACAGGGCCAGGTTCCCGGTGATGTTCCGGTACGTACCGGTGGGGAACGTCTGCGTCGCGGGCGCCACCTCGTAGCTGACCGCGAAGTCCTCGGTGGTCTCACCGAAATTCCAGCCCGCCCGGAACGCTGCCACGTTCGCCTCGGCGATCTGCGGTTTCTTGGCGAACTTCGCCCGCAGGAACGCCTCGGTGCCGTCGGTCGGCCGGTGGTACATCCAGGAGAGCAGTCCGAGCGCGAACATGTTCTTCGAGCGCTCGGCCTCCTTGCGGGAGAGCCCGAACTCCTTCAGTGCCTCGATCGTCAGCGTGGTCAGGGGCACCGGATGGACGTTGTACGCCTGCAGTGAGCCGTCCTCCAGCGGACTGGTCTCGTAGCCCACCTTCGCCATCGGGCGCTTGGTGAACTCGTCGGTGTTGACGATGATTTCGGCGCCGCGCGGCACATCGCCGATGTTCGCCCTCAGCGCCGCGGGGTTCATCGCCACCAGCACGTTCGGGGCGTCGCCCGGCGTGAGGATGTCATGGTCGGCGAAGTGCAACTGGAACGACGAGACGCCCGGCAGCGTGCCTGCGGGGGCGCGGATCTCGGCCGGGAAGTTCGGCAGCGTCGACAGGTCGTTCCCGAACGACGCCGTTTCCGAGGTGAACCGGTCACCCGTGAGCTGCATGCCGTCTCCGGAGTCACCCGCAAAACGGATGATCACCCTGTCCAGGCGGCGGATCTCCTTCTCGCCGACGCCCGCTTTCCCGGCATGGGGGGTGCGTTGCCCCCGGAGAACGGTCTCGCCGGCCTGATCGGCGTCGTTGGCCTCGTCGGCCTGTCCGGCTGGGCTACTGACCTGGCTGGTCACTGAACTGGACCTCCCTCGGGGCGGCGGCTCGGGACCGTCCGGCCCGCGGGCGGTCCCAAGGCCCACCCTACGTCGGTAAGGGTCGCCTTCCCCGGAACGGTCACATGGTGGACGCCACTATGAGACGCACTTTTGTACCACTTTGCCATGTTTCGTGAACCCCCGGGCTGTCGGTCGACGCGGTTCGCTGTTTCTCGGCACTCATCCTTTGGTCCCAGGCCCTCGATCGGCCACAGGTGACCTGACAGGGTGTCAGATTCTCAGGATTTGAGATAGGTCAGAACAGCCAGCACGCGACGGTGATCCCCGTCACTGGGCGAGAGCCCGAGCTTCAGAAAAATATTGCTGACGTGCTTCTCCACCGCGCCGTCGCTCACCACCAGCTGCCTGGCGACCGCGGAATTCGTCCGCCCCTCCGCCATCAGGCCGAGCACCTCGCGCTCGCGCGGCGTCAGCCCGGCCAGAACGTCCTGCTTACGGCTCCGGCCCAGCAGCTGCGCCACCACCTCAGGGTCCAGCGCCGTACCCCCCTGTGCCACTCGGACCACGGCGTCGACGAACTCACGGACCTCGGCGACCCGGTCCTTCAGCAGATACCCCACCCCCCGGCTGCTGCCGGCCAGCAGCTCGGTCGCGTACTGCTCCTCGACGTACTGCGAAAGGACCAGGACCCCGATGCCGGGATACTCCTTGCGCAGCCGCACCGCTGCCCGTACGCCCTCATCGGTGTGGGTCGGAGGCATCCGCACATCGGCGACGACCACATCCGGCAGCTCGTCCTGCGCGGCGAGATCGCTCACCGTCTTGATCAGTGCCTCGGCGTCCCCCACCCCGGCGACGACGTCATGCCCGAGATCGGTCAGCAGCCGGGTGAGCCCCTCCCGAAGCAGTACCGAGTCCTCGGCGATGACCACCCGCACCCTGTCCTCCACCACGACGCTGTTTCCCCCACTGCACTGGTCCGACGGCCCGCGGCCGACGGAGATCCGTCCCCTGACCCGTCCAGCATCCCAGCATCGGCCCGCCGATGGGGAACCGTGCCGAACGGCTGAGGGCCCGGGTGGGGCAGGGGACGCCCATGAGAGGGGTGAGCGGGGGCGGCAGCGGGCCGGTCCGCCTTGGAGGCCGCGCGCATAGGTGGGGCGGCGTCGCGTGCCGATGGGCGGCGCCTGGCGGCGTTGTCGTCGGTCGACGACTCCCCCATGGCCCGAAAGGCATGGGAGGGGC
>NZ_JBFBCG010000054.1:0-55501 GCF_040683105.1 Streptomyces sp. NPDC051020
ACTCACCCTCTCGGGCTTTCCTCCGGGCTTTCCCTTCGGTCTTGCGTTTCCGACTCTATCAGACTCTTTCGTGTCCGATTCCCGGTCGAAGCGGGCCCTCTGCGAAGCAGAAGATTTGTTACTGCGCTTTCCAGTTCTTCGCTTTCGCGTTTCCCTTTCCGGCGGTTCCAACCTTACCAGACTCTTTTTCGTTTCCGTTTCCGGTCCGAATTTGATTCCGGTGACCTTTGGAGTGGCCTTTGCCTTTCGGCGGATCCGACTTTATCAGAAGTTCTGAGTCGGAATTTCCGACCTGCTCGGGGCTGCCGCTGCGCACGAGTGCGCCGACTGCTTCCCGGTCAGGCGGAGCCGTAAACGTACTGGAGCGGGGCGCCCGATGCAAATCGGGGGCCCCGCTCCGGAGTTCGCGCCTGTCGGAGGGTCAGACCTCGACGACGACGGGGAGGATCATCGGGCGCCGACGGTAGGTGTCGGAGACCCACTTGCCCATCGTGCGGCGGACGAGCTGCTGCAGCTGGTGCGGCTCCATCACGCCGTCCTGGGCGGACTTGTTGATCGCTTCCTCGATCTTCGGTACGACGGCGCTGAATGCCGAGTCGTCGATACCGGAACCCCTGGCATGGATGTCGGGGCCGCCCGTGATCTTGCCGGATGTGCTGTCGACCACGATGAAGACCGAGATGATGCCTTCGTCGCCGAGGATGCGGCGGTCCTTGAGGGAGGTCTCGGTGACGTCTCCGACCGAGAGGCCGTCGACGTAGACGTAACCCGCCTGGACCTTGCCGACGATCTTGGCCTTGCCGTCGATGAGGTCGACCACGACGCCGTCCTCGGCGATGACGATGTGGTCCTTGGGAACACCGGTAAGGGCGCCCAGTTCGGCGTTGGCCCGCAGGTGGCGCCATTCACCGTGCACCGGCATCAGGTTCTTCGGCTTGCAGATGTTGTAGAAGTACAGCAGTTCGCCGGCCGAAGCGTGGCCCGAGACATGGACCTTGGCGTTGCCCTTGTGGACCACGTTGGCGCCCCAGCGGGTCAGGCCGTTGATCACGCGGTAGACCGCGTTCTCATTGCCCGGGATCAGCGACGACGCCAGGATCACCGTGTCGCCCTGGACGATCCGGATCTGGTGGTCGCGGTTGGCCATCCGGGACAGCGCGGCCATCGGCTCGCCCTGCGAGCCTGTGCAGACCAGCACGACCTCGTCGTCCGGCAGGTCGTCGAGGGTCTTGACGTCGACGACCAGGCCCGCGGGGACCTTCAGATAGCCGAGGTCGCGGGCGATGCCCATGTTGCGGACCATCGAGCGGCCGACGAAGGCGACCCTGCGGCCGTACTCGTGTGCCGCGTCCAGGATCTGCTGAATGCGGTGCACGTGGCTGGCGAAGCTCGCCACGATGATGCGCTTCTGGGCGTTCGCGAAGACCGTGCGCAGGACGTTGGAGATGTCCCGCTCGGGCGGTACGAAGCCGGGCACCTCCGCATTCGTCGAGTCGGAGAGGAGGAGGTCGATGCCTTCCTCGCTCAGCCGGGCGAAGGCGTGCAGGTCGGTGAGACGGCCGTCCAGCGGGAGCTGGTCCATCTTGAAGTCGCCGGTCGCGACGGCCATGCCCGCGGGGGTGCGGATGGCGACCGCGAGGGCATCCGGGATGGAGTGGTTGACCGCGATGAACTCGCAGTCGAAGACGCCGATGCGCTCGCGCTGGCCTTCCGCCACCTCGAGGGTGTACGGACGGATCCGGTGCTCCTGAAGCTTCGCCTCGATCAGTGCGAGGGTGAGCTTGGATCCGATGAGCGGGATGTCCGGCTTCAGGCGCAGCAGATACGGGACGCCGCCGATGTGGTCCTCGTGGCCGTGCGTGAGGACGATGCCCTCGACGTCGTCGAGGCGGTCCCGGATCGTGGAGAAGTCGGGCAGGATCAGGTCGATTCCGGGCTGCTCCTCCTCGGGGAAGAGCACTCCGCAATCGACGATGAGCAGGCGACCGCCATACTCGAAGACCGTCATGTTGCGGCCGATTTCGCCGAGGCCGCCGAGCGGGGTGACGCGGAGGCCGCCCTTGGGGAGCTTCGGCGGGGTGCCGAGTTCGGGATGCGGATGACTCAAAAGACTCTCCTTACCACGCACGCCACGTACCGCTGAGGCACGTGGCGTGCATGTCATTCGTGCACTTGCTGTTCTCTGACGTCGCTCTTGTGAGTGTTCTTCGCTTATTCAGTTGTGAAGTCTGTGGTTACAGCTGTACCCCGCCGGCGGCGAGGTCGATCTTGAGCTGGGCCGCTTCCTGTGCGGTGAGTTCCACCAGAGGGAGGCGCAGCGGGCCTGCGGGCAGACCTTGGAGCGCCAATGCGGCCTTGGTGGTGATCACACCCTGGGTGCGGAACATGCCGGTGAAGACCGGCAGGAGCTTCTGGTGGATCTCGGTGGCCTTCTGGACGTCGCCGCCGAGATACGCCTCGATGAGGGCACACAGGTCGGGGGTGACGACGTGGCCGACGACGGAGACGAAGCCGACTGCGCCGACCGAGAGCAGCGGGAGGTTCAACATGTCGTCGCCCGAGTACCAGGCGAGGCCGGACCGAGCGATGGCCCAGCTTGCGCGGCCGAGGTCGCCCTTGGCGTCCTTGTTGGCGACGATACGCGGGTGCTCGGCGAGCCGGACCAGCGTCTCTGTGTCGATCGGCACACCGCTGCGGCCGGGAATGTCGTAGAGCATCACCGGGAGACCGGTGGCGTCCGCGATCGCCGTGAAGTGGCGGAAGATGCCTTCCTGCGGCGGCTTGTTGTAGTACGGCGTGACCGCGAGAAGGCCGTGGGCGCCGGAGCGCTCGGCCGTGCGGGCGAGCTCGATGCTGTGGCGGGTGTCGTTGGTGCCGATGCCGGCAACGACATGGGCCCGGTCCCCTACAGCTTCCAAGACCGCCCGTACGAGCTGGTCTTTCTCCGCGTCACTGGTGGTCGGGGACTCGCCGGTGGTGCCGTTGATGACCAGGCCGTCATTGCCTGCGTCCACCAGGTGGGCGGCGAGCCGCTGGGCGCCGTCGAGGTCGAGTGCGCCGTCCGCCGTGAAGGGCGTGACCATGGCGGTGAGGACCCGCCCGAAGGGAGTCTGCGGAGTGGAGATCGGAGCCATGGGTAACACGCTACTCGCTGCTCAGCGCCCGGTCGTCCCTCGGGGGGACAAGGGAGAGGAGCCCGGCACTGCCTGCTCGGGGGTTCAAGCAGTGCCGGGTCCGTTTGATCAGCCTAGATGAACTTCACGAAACGTCGCAATACGGACACCGCTTACGGGGCTACGCGTCCATTCTTGTTGAAGGCTGCATGGGTGAGCGGCATGAGCCGCGCCCAGTGCTCCTCCATCTGTTCGCCGACCATTTCGATCTCACGCTGCGGGAAGGACGGGACCTTCGCCAGCTCGTGCTGGGTGCGCAGACCGAGGAAGTGCATCAGTGAGCGCGCGTTGCACGTGGCGTACATCGACGAGAACAGGCCGACCGGGAGCACGGCCCGGGCGACTTCGCGGGCGACGCCGGCGGCGAGCATCTCCTGGTACGCCTCGTACGCCTGGCGGTACGAGTCCTCCATCACGCGGCCGGTGAGCTCCTGCTGGGCCGCGGTGCCCTCGACGAACTCGTACTTGCCGGGGCGGCCCTGCTGGACGAGCTTGCGGGCCTCGCTGGGAACGTAGAAGACCGGCTCCAGCTCCCTGTAGCGGCCGGATTCCTCGTTGTACGACCAGCCGACGCGGTGGCGCATGAACTCGCGGAACACGAAGATCGGTGCGCTGATGAAGAACGTCATCGAGTTGTGCTCGAACGGGGATCCGTGACGGTCCCGCATCAGGAAGTTGATGAGTCCTTTCGAGCGCTCCGGGTCCTTGGTGACCTCTTCGAGGGACTGCTCTCCGGCCGTGGAGACACGGGCGGCGAACAGGACGTCGGAGTCGGCCGCGGAGTGCTTCACCAGCTCGACGGTCACATCGCTGCGGAAGCTGGGCTTTGCGGGCTCGGGGGTCTCGGTCACCGGCGGGGTCCTTCCAATTGCGTCGCTCGGGCGGCGCCCACTCTACGGGCCGCCGCTGACAACGTGCCTCAGAAGCTCCGTCCGAGGATTTCTTCGGCGAATTCGGCGATTCGGGGCACCGAACGGGCCCGCCGTGCGTCTGACTCAATAGCACCACCTCTATCAGAGTTCAAGGAGAGCTTCCTCATGTTCCGCCGGCGTGAAGCCGTCCCGTTCGCTTTCGTGGCCGAGGCCGACCGATTCCGCAGCAATGTCGCCCCGCCACCCCGGGAGCGCGCCACCGTCTCGCAGCTGGCGGCCCGCTCCCTCGTGGGGCTGACCGTGATCGCCGGTCTCGCCGGATCGCTGCTCCTCGGCCTTCCCGCCCTTGCCCCGGAGCAGGCTCCGTCGCACAGCCAGCAGACCGAGGCCGCCCACCGCTGACTCGTACGGACCCCTGGGGTGGTAGGGGCGGGGGCCTGCTCGGTAGCCTCACCGGGCACAGCAATCGAGCATGCTTGTGAGTGAGGATCAGTCGTGCCCCTGCCCTTTCTGACGGCCGACCGCGCATTTGACGCGAGCGCTGAGGACATTGCGCTGCCGTTCGACGACCACGACAGCTGGCGGCGCCCCTACCGCCCCGGGCCGTGGCGGGTCGCGGCGGCGGCCATCCTGTTGTTGCTCGCCTCGTTCGTGCTCATCGCGGGCATGGTCACCGCGTTTGCCGGGGCGATGCCCGGGGCGGCCCTGTGTGTCGGGCTCGCCCTTGTGGTGATCTTCTGCGCCCTGCGACTGCTGCGGGTGGGTGCCTGGGTGAGCCGGCACGGGGTGCGGCGTGTGGGCTTCCTGGTGACGACGACCGTGCCGTGGGACCGTGCCGCCACGGTCCGTACGGTGCAGCAGCCGGTGAGGTGGCTCGGATTCCCACGCACCGTGCAGGGTCAGGCTCTGATCGTCGTACGGAAGGGTGGCGAGGCCGTGCCGCCGCTGCTCACCAACTGCAATGCGGACTTCCTCGGGCGGGGCGAGGCGTTCGACCGGGCCGCCGACACGATCGAGGCGTGGGGGGACGAGTACCGCCGCGGTTGAGGGTTGTCCCGTCGTTCCCTCCGCGGGCCTCCGGTATCTGATCGCCCTCAGGCGCGGAAAGCGGCGTCGAGATCGCGAATGAACTCTCCCACGCGCCCGCCTCCGGGAGGTGCGGCGGGCAGCCGGCCAAGCACTGCGGTGACCGCTGTTGGCGCGTGTTTACGCGCCCATACAAGAGTGCTCACGGTCGCACGCCGGCCATCTGCGGATGCCAACTCTTCTGCTCATGCCGCATGCGCTGCCGCACCGAGAATGTGTTTCACCTGATGAGCGCTTGCCTTGGGATGAAGGCACGCGGCGGCGTACGTACCCGCGGGTGAGGCGCCGTGTGCGAGACACCCGTCTCGGCTGCGGCATGGACGTGGCGCACGGCGGCCGGTTCTGTTCTCGGCCTCCGTACGCGCTCGAACGATGTCCTCAGTTGTCGGACGGGACCGAGGTGGCGGCCGAGCCCGGTGCGCCCGTCGGCGTCGGGTTCATGTGCAGGGCGATGGCACGCTGCATGGCCTTGCGGGCGCGCGGGGTGTCCCGGGCGTCCTGGTAGGCGACGGCGAGGCGGAACCAGCAGCGCCAGTCGTCCGGGGAGTCCTCGGTCTCCTCGCGGCGCCGTGCGAACACCGCGTCGGCCGAGTCGCGGTCGATACGGCCTCCCGCGGTACGGACCAGTTCGTCGACCGGCAGGCCGCCCTCGGCGTCCAGCTCCGCAGCGAGGGCGTTGGCCCTGCGGACGAACTGGGTGTTCTTCCAGAGGAACCAGATACCGATCACCGGCAGGATCAGCACCGCGACCCCGAAGGTGACCGTGAGCAGCGTGCCGTTCTCGATGAGGAGCACGCCGCGGCTGCCGACCAGGACGAAGTAGAAGACCAGGACGGCAGCGGTGACGAGATAAGTGATCTTTGCGCGCATGGCGGTGGGCTCAGTCAGTTGAGGTCGAGGAAGTGTTCCAGGCCGAAGGTGAGGCCCGGGGTGGTCGCCACGCGGCGTGCGCCGAGCAGGATGCCCGGCATGAAGCTGCTGTGGTGCAGGGAGTCGTGGCGGATGGTGAGGGTCTCTCCCTCGCTCCCGAGCAGCACTTCCTGGTGGGCCAGGAGGCCGCGGAGCCGGATCGCGTGGACCGGGACCCCGTCCACGTCCGCGCCGCGGGCGCCGTCGAGCGCCGTGGCCGTGGCGTCCGGCTGCGGTGCGCAGCCGGCCTTCCGCCGGGCCTCGGCGATCAGCTGAGCGGTGCGGGTGGCGGTGCCGGACGGGGCGTCGACCTTGTTGGGGTGGTGCAGTTCGATGACCTCGACGGATTCGAAGTAGCGGGCTGCCTGCTCGGCGAACTTCATGGTGAGGACTGCGCCGATGGAGAAGTTCGGCGCGATGAGCACACCGGTCTCCGGGGAGCCGGAGAGCCAGATGTTCAGCTGCGCGAGCCGTTCGTCGGTCCAGCCGGTTGTGCCGACGACCGCGTGGATGCCATGCCGGATGCAGAAGTCGAGGTTCCCCATCACCGACCCGGGCGTGGTGAGTTCGACCACGACCTGGGCGTCGTTCTCGGCGAGGGTCTCCAGCCTGTCGCCTCGGCCGAGAGCGGCCACCAGTTCCATGTCGTCGGCGGCCTCGACGGCTCGTACGGCTTCCGATCCGATGCGGCCGTTGGCGCCGAGAACGGCCACGCGCAGCTTGCTCATTGCTCTGCTTCCTTACGGGTGGAGTTAGGAGACCGCTTCGTCGAGGCGGCCGGCCTGCTTGTCCTTGAGCGGACCGATGACGGAGAGCGACGGTCGCTGTCCGAGGATTTCGCCCGCCACCGCCCGGACGTCATCGGGCGTGACCTGCGCCATCCGGGACAGCAGGTCGTCGACCGACATCTGCTCGCCCCAGCACAGCTCGCTCTTGCCGATACGGTTCATCAGCGCACCGGTGTCCTCCAGGCCGAGGACGGTGGAGCCGGAGAGCTGGCCGATGGCGCGGCCGATCTCCTCGTCGCTCAGTCCGTCGGACGCTACCCGGTCGAGCTCGTCACGGCAGATCTTCAGGACGTCGTGGACCTGGCTGGGCCGGCAGCCCGCGTACACGCCGAAGAGTCCGCAGTCAGCGAAGCCCGAGGTGTACGAGTACACGCTGTAGGCGAGGCCGCGCTTCTCCCGTACCTCCTGGAAGAGGCGGGAGCTCATGCCGCCGCCGAGGGCGGTGTTGAGTACCCCGAGTGCCCAGCGGCGCTCGTCGGTGCGGGCCAGACCGGGCATGCCGAGGACGACGTGGGCCTGCTCGGTCTTGCGGTTCAGTACCTCGACCCGGCCTGCGGTGCGCAGGGTGCGGGATCCCTGGCGCGGTGCGACCGGGACGGCGTCGGTGCGGGTCAGCGCGCCGGCACGCTCGAAGGCCCGGCGGACCTGGCGGACGACGGTGGCGTGGTCGACATTGCCCGCCGCGGCGACGACCAGGTGGGTCGGGTCGTAGTGCTTCTTGTAGAAGCGGGCGATCTGGCCGCGGCTGAGCGCGTTGATCGTGTCGACGGTGCCGAGGACCGGGCGTCCGAGGGGGGTGTCGCCGAGCATCGTGTGCGCGAACAGGTCGTGCACGCAGTCGCCCGGGTCGTCCTCGGTCATCGCGATCTCTTCGAGGATGACGCCGCGCTCGGCGTCGACATCCTCGGGGGCGATCAGCGAGCCGGTCAGCATGTCGCAGACGACATCGATGGCCAGCGGCAGGTCGGTGTCGAGGACCCGCGCGTAATAGCAGGTGTACTCCTTCGCCGTGAAGGCGTTCATCTCGCCGCCGACCGCGTCGATCGCGGACGATATGTCGAGGGCACTGCGCCGGTCCGTGCCCTTGAAGAGAAGGTGCTCGAGGTAGTGGGTCGCGCCGTTCAGCGTGGGTGTCTCGTCGCGTGATCCGACGTTGGCCCAGATCCCGAAGGTGGCGGAACGTACGGAGGGCAGGGTTTCGGTGACGATCCGCAGACCGCCGGGGAGGATCGTCCGGCGGACGGTGCCGACGCCGTTGCTGCCCTTGAGAAGCGTTTGGGTACGGGCGACGGCCCGCGCCTCCTTCGAGGCGCGGGCCGTCGTCACGGAACTACGGGACGTCACTTGGCGGCGTCGTCCTTCTTCTCGTCCTCTTCGCCCTCGATCACGGGGATGAGGGAGAGCTTGCCGCGGGAGTCGATCTCGGCGATCTCGACCTGGACCTTGGCTCCGACCGCGACCACGTCCTCGACGTTCTCCACACGCTTGCCACCGGCGAGCTTGCGGATCTGCGAGATGTGCAGCAGGCCGTCCTTGCCCGGCATGAGGGAGACGAACGCACCGAAGGTGGTGGTCTTGACGACCGTGCCCAGGTAGCGCTCGCCGACCTCCGGCATGGTCGGGTTGGCGATCGCGTTGATCGTGGCGCGGGCGGCCTCGGCCTGCGAGCCCTGCTGGGCACCGATGTAGATGGTGCCGTCGTCCTCGATCGTGATGTCGGCGCCGGTGTCCTCCTGGATCTGGTTGATCATCTTGCCCTTGGGGCCGATGACCTCACCGATCTTGTCCACCGGGATCTTGACCGTGATGATCCGCGGGGCGTTCGGGGACATCTCGTCCGGGACGTCGATGGCCTCGTTCATCACATCGAGGATGTGGAGGCGGGCGTCACGGGCCTGCTTCAGCGCGGCGGCCAGGACCGACGCGGGGATGCCGTCGAGCTTGGTGTCGAGCTGCAGCGCGGTGACGAACTGCTTCGTGCCGGCGACCTTGAAGTCCATGTCACCGAACGCGTCCTCGGCACCGAGGATGTCGGTCAGGGCGACGTAGTGGGTCTTGCCGTCGATCTCCTGGGAGATCAGACCCATGGCGATACCGGCGACGGCGGCCTTGAGCGGCACACCGGCGTTCAGCAGCGACATGGTGGAGGCGCAGACCGAGCCCATGGACGTCGAGCCGTTGGAGCCCAGCGCCTCGGAGACCTGGCGGATCGCGTAGGGGAACTCCTCGCGCGACGGCAGCACCGGCACGATGGCGCGCTCGGCGAGTGCACCGTGGCCGATCTCGCGACGCTTGGGCGAGCCCACGCGGCCGGTCTCACCGACGGAGTACGGCGGGAAGTTGTAGTTGTGCATGTAGCGCTTGCGGGTCACCGGGGAGAGGGTGTCCAGCTGCTGCTCCATGCGGAGCATGTTGAGGGTGGTGACGCCCAGGATCTGGGTCTCCCCACGCTCGAACAGCGCCGAGCCGTGCACGCGCGGGATGGCCTCGACCTCGGCGGCGAGCGTACGGATGTCCGTGACGCCACGACCGTCGATGCGGACCTTGTCCTTGATGACGCGCTCGCGGACCAGCTTCTTGGTCAGCGCGCGGTAGGCACCGGAGATCTCCTTCTCGCGGCCCTCGAACTGCGGGAGCAGCTTCTCGCCGGCGATCTCCTTGATGCGGTCCAGCTCCGCCTCGCGCTCCTGCTTGCCGGCGATGGTGAGCGCCTTGGCGAGCTCGGTGCTGACGGCGGCGGTGAGCGCCTCCAGGACGTCGTCCTGGTAGTCGAGGAAGACCGGGAAGTCGCCGGTGGGCTTGGCGGCCTTGGCGGCGAGGTCCGACTGGGCCTTGCAGAGGACCTTGATGAACGGCTTCGCGGCCTCGAGACCGGCGGCGACGACCTCTTCGGTCGGGGCCTCGGCGCCGTCCTTGACGAGCTGGATGGTCTTCTCGGTGGCTTCGGCCTCGACCATCATGATCGCGACATCGCCGTCCTCGAGGACGCGACCGGCGACGACCATGTCGAAGACGGCGTCCTCGAGCTCGGTGTGCGTCGGGAACGCGACCCACTGGCCCTTGATCAGGGCGACACGGGTGCCACCGATCGGGCCGGAGAAGGGCAGGCCCGCCAGCTGCGTGGAGCAGGAGGCGGCGTTGATCGCGACCACGTCGTACAGGTGGTCGGGGTTGAGCGCCATGATCGTCTCGACGATCTGGATCTCGTTGCGCAGGCCCTTCTTGAAGGAGGGGCGCAGCGGCCGGTCGATCAGACGGCAGGTGAGGACGGCGTCCTCGGAGGGGCGGCCCTCGCGGCGGAAGAAGGAGCCGGGGATCTTGCCGGCGGCGTACTGCCGCTCCTCGACGTCGACCGTGAGGGGGAAGAAGTCCAGCTGGTCCTTGGGCTTCTTGGACGCGGTGGTGGCCGACAGCACCATGGTGTCGTCGTCCAGGTACGCAACGGCGGAGCCGGCGGCCTGCTTGGCCAGGCGGCCCGTCTCGAAGCGGATGGTGCGGGTGCCGAAGGTTCCGTTGTCGATAACGGCCTCGGCGTAGTGGGTCTCGTTCTCCACTAGCGTTTTCTCCGATACATATCGTCTTCTCGCCCCCACGCCCGTGTGGCGGGGGACGGTAGCGGAGAAGCCCTCCATCGGCGGGCCGGTCTTCGATCGAAGCACCCGGGTTGCTGTGTCCGGGGGCCACTACCGAGGACCGGCGGCGGGGAGGCTGCTTCTCGCTCGTCTGTAGGACGTTCTGGGACCAGGTTACTGAGAATCGGCTCAGCTTGGCATTCCGGTCGTCCGGGCGAGCCGGACACGTCCCGTGCATACAGCAAAGGGAGCGGCTCCCTCAGTCGTGGGAACCGCTCCCTTCACGGCGTCTTACTTGGCGCCGCCGGCCGCACCGCGGCGGATGCCGAGGCGGTCGACCAGGGCACGGAAGCGCTGGATGTCCTTCTTGGCCAGGTACTGCAGGAGGCGGCGGCGCTGACCGACCAGGATCAGCAGACCACGACGGGAGTGGTGGTCGTGCTTGTGGGTCTTGAGGTGCTCCGTCAGGTCCGAGATCCGGCGGGAGAGCATGGCCACCTGGACCTCGGGGGAACCGGTGTCACCCTCCTTGGTGGCGAACTCGGCCATGATCTGCTTCTTCGTAGCGGCGTCGAGCGACACGCGGTACTCCTCTTTGATGTTCGATGCGCCCACGAGTGCCCCTGGTCTTGATCTCAGGGGGTCTTCCGTTACTCGGGGGCGAAGGTCCGATGAGCGCAGCCCTCAGGATGATCCGGGGGCGCGTACACAAACGGCCGTCACACAGCGTACCAGGCCGGCGGAGCCGGTTTGCCTGGGGGCGGTGCCCCCAGGACTCCCCGGCGCCACGGTGTCCTCGATCGCCGGACGGGCTTGTTTCTGTCCGGCTGAGCCGGGTTTGGCCGAGCCGGCCCGCAGGGTCAGCTGGTGAGGGCGCGGATCGAGTGGTAAAGGTCGAAAACGGCGAGGCACAGGGGGATCAGCGTCAGGAGCACGCACGCTTCGGCGATCTCCAGGAAGCGCCCCCAGAAGGGGGTGACTCCCTTGCGGGGCACGATCAGCCCTATGGCAGTGATCAGGGCGGCGGCGCCCGCGACGGCTGCGGTGAGCCAGATCGTACGGATGTCGAGCGCGGTGCTGTCCCCCGCGACGGCCTCGCGCAGCATGTCGGTCGGCGGATTGAGTGACAGGCCGAGGCCCAGGAGTACGAGTGCGCCGAGACCCGCCGCCAGGGCGCAGCCGACCTGGGCCGTGTAGCGGAACAGGTGGGAGCGCATCAGCATGGCGACTCCGGTGGCGAGCGCCAACAGCTGGCCCCAGACGCTGTCCGAGAACCCCAGGACGGCTGCGGCGCCCACGGCCACCAGCGCGCATCCGCCGACCAGGCCGACGAGCAGTTCGTGGCCGCGCCGCGCCTGGGCGGCAATACGGTCGGCGTCGACCGGGCCCTGCGGCGCCGGTTCGGACGTCCCGTAGTCACCGACGGTGGTACGGGGCGGCTCGAAGCCGATGGGGAGGCGGGCGAAGCGGGTGGAGAGACCGGGCAGGAAGGCGAGGACACCCACGGAGAGCGGGGCACACACCGCCGCGGTCTCGACAGGCTCCATGCCGGTCATGATCGCGATGAACGTCACCAGCAAGCCGATGGCGGCGGCGAACACGAACGCGACGAAGAGACCGTCCCCGCCGGGAGCGGCGATCATGAGGATTACCGCCGTCACCAGCACGGCGGCACAGGCGAGCAGGAACTGCAGCCTGCCGATGCCTTGACCCTCGCTGAGCGGCAGCAGCCCTGCACCGGAGACCGCGGCGTTCGTGAGCGCGCCGATCCCCAGAGCCGTGGACGATCCCCGGTCGTCGTACACACGCGCGCGTACGCAGGCGAGCGCGAGAGCGAGTACGGCGATGACGGCGGCAAGGACGCCCGGCAGGCCGTGCATGTCGTGCCGGGGGGCGGAGGTCCACAGCACGAAACCGAGCAGGACCAGCAGGAGCGACCCGCCGAAGAGCCCGGCTCCGCGCATGAGGCTGTCGCCCCAGAGGGTGCGGTCCCGGGCGACGGCGGTGGCGACGGCGTCGGAGACGTCGTCGAAGACCGCGGGGGGCAGCGACTCGGAGAAGGGACGCAGGGACAGCAGTTCACCGTCGAGGATGCGTTGACCGGCCAGGGTGCGCCCGCTGTCGAGGACGGTGCCGTCGCGACGTACCAGGTGATAGCCGACCGGAGCGCCCTGGGCGGGGCTCTGTCCCGACAGCCGGAGGATCTCCGGGTACAGGTCTGCGACGGGGATGTCCTCGGGCAGCGCCACGTCGACGCGGCTGTCGGGCGCGACGACCGTGACCCGGCAGAAACCGGTTCCGTTGCCGGCCGGAACTCCGGGACCCGGCCGACCGGATCCGGTGGCTGCCGCTTGGGCCGTCATGGTCACCTGCTGCTCCCCCTCATTGTTCTCCTGAAACGAACCTCGGGATCGCGGGCCTCGCTCGCGCTCCGAATGACCGTTTCCTTACGGTAGTTAGCGGATGCTTACACGCGTCGCGACACCCTACCGCTCTCGGGTCATCCCGTACGTCAGTAGGATCCTCCCGCGGATGGAGCCCGTCGCCACGGGGGCGCCGATACGAACAGTTCTGTCCGGCAAGGGAATTGGTGAGCTGTGAGCCAGATTGTCGTCAAGCGCGCACCGCGGGCTCTGCCCTCCGAAGTTCCGGACGAGCAGGTGCAGTTGCAACCTCCGCCCGAGCTGCCTCGTGGTCAGCAGGAGGGAATGATGATGCAGCTGCTGCCGATGCTCGGCATGGGTGGTTCCGTCGTCTTCTTCTTCATGACCCCGAACCCGGTCATGCGCATCATGGGCATGATCATGATCGCGTCAACGATCGCCATGGCCATTGCGATGGTCGTCCGCCTCCGGCAGGGCACCCAGGGGCAGCTCGCGGACATGCGGCGCGACTATCTGAAGTACCTGACGCAGACAAGACGCGCGGTGCTGAAGACGGCCCGCAAGCAGCGCGACGCGCAGTTCTATCTCCACCCGTCCCCGGAGCAGTTGTGGGCGCTTGTCGCCGAGGGCAGCCGGGTGTGGGAGCGCCGCGTCGGTGACGCCGACTTCGCGCAGGTACGCATCGGCCTGGGCAGTCAGGAACTCGCCACGCCGCTCATCGCGCCCCAGACCGCGCCGGTCGATGAGCTGGAGCCGCTGACCGCGGGGGCGATGCAGCAGTTCTTGACGACCCACAGCACGCTGGACGGCCTGCCCATGGCGGTCTCGCTGCGCGCCTTCTACCACCTGACCATCAGCGGCGAAGCGGAGTCCGTCCGCTCCACGGCCCGTGCGATGGTCGGTGCGCTGGCCTCGCTGCACTCCCCCGAGGATCTGATCATCGCCGTCGCGACGGGCCAGGACGCGGTCCCGCGCTGGGAATGGGCGAAGTGGCTTCCGCACGTCCAGGCCCCGGAATTCGTCGACGGCGCCGGCAGCCGCCGCCTGATCACCACCAGCATCGCGGAGCTGGAGGAGATGCTCGCAGGCCGGCTCGACGGCCGGCCGCGCTTCCAGCCCGACGGCCAGCCGCTCATGGACCAGCCTCATGTCGTCGTCGTGCTCGACGGCCAGTCCGTATCGCCGGTGTCGACGCTCGCTGCGGCTGAGGGCCTCCAGGGCGTGACGGTCGTCGAGGTCGTACCGGGTGAGGTCCACGGGGCACGCGGCGGCCTGTCCGTCGTGGTGCACCCCCATTCGCTGCAGCTGGAGTCCGAGCACGGGCTGGTCTACGACGGCGTTCCCGACCTGCTCAGTTACGAGGCCGCCGAAGCACTGGCCCGGCAACTGGCGCCGCTCCAGGCGACCTCGGGCGGGGACGACGACGAACCGCTGCTCGCCAACCTCGAATTCACCGATCTGCTGAACCTCGGTGACGCGGCCTCGATCGACGTCAGCAGGACCTGGCGGGCCCGCTCCCAGGCGGAGCGGCTACGCGTCCCGATCGGCGTCGGCGAGGACGGCACCCCCGTGATGCTGGATCTCAAGGAAGCGGCGCAGGAGGGCATGGGGCCCCACGGCCTGTGCGTCGGCGCCACCGGTTCCGGCAAGTCCGAACTGCTGCGCACGCTCGTACTCGGCCTTGCCGTCACCCACACCTCGGAGACACTCAACTTCGTCCTCGCGGACTTCAAGGGCGGTGCCACCTTCGCCGGTATGGCACAGATGCCCCACGTCGCAGCGGTGATCACCAACCTCGCGGACGACCTGACGCTGGTGGACCGCATGGGTGACTCCATCAGCGGTGAGCTCAACCGCCGCCAGGAAATGCTGCGCGACGCGGGCAACTACGCCAACATCCACGACTACGAGAAGGCACGCGCCGCGGGCGCCCCGCTGCAGCCCATCCCCTCCCTCGTCCTGGTCATCGACGAGTTCAGCGAACTGCTGACCGCCAAGCCCGACTTCATCGAGATGTTCGTGCAGATCGGGCGCATCGGCCGTTCGCTGGGCGTCCATCTGCTGCTGGCCTCGCAGCGCCTCGAAGAGGGGCGGCTGCGCGGTCTGGAGACCTATCTGTCCTACCGGATCGGCCTGCGCACGTTCTCGGCGGGCGAGTCCCGGGCGGCGCTGGGTGTGCCCGATGCCTACCACCTGCCCAACGTCCCCGGTTCCGGCTACCTGAAGTACGGCACGGACGAGATGGTGCGCTTCAAGGCCGCGTACGTCTCCGGGGTGTACCGCTCGGGCGCCCAGTCGGCCGTATCCTCCGGCCCCCTGCCGGTGGACCGCAGGCCGGTGGTGTTCACGGCGGCTCCGGTGCCGGTGCAGTACGTACAGCCGAGCCCGCAGACCGGGGCCTCCGTACCCGACGCGCGTACACCGGAGGACGACGCCCTGGCGGACACGGTGCTCGATGTGATCGTGCGCCGGCTGGAGGGCCGGGGGGCCTCCGCGCACCAGGTGTGGCTCCCTCCGCTGGACAACCCGCCGTCGCTGGACGAGCTCCTGCCGGGGCTCTCCGCGGTCGAGGGCCGTGGGCTGACCCAGCCCGGATTCGAGGGTTCGGGCCGCCTCGTCGTCCCCCTGGGCGTGGTCGACAAGCCGTACGAGCAGCGGCGCGACACGCTCTACCGGGACTTCTCCGGGGCGGCAGGCCACATGCAGATCACCGGTGGTCCGCAGTCCGGCAAGTCCACGCTGCTGCGCACACTCATCGCGGGCTTCGCACTCACCCACACGCCCCAGGAGGTCCAGTTCTACGGACTCGACTTCGGTGGCGGGGGCATGGCCTCGGTCTCCGGCCTTCCGCACGTCGGCGGGATCGCCTCCCGGCTCGACCCGGAGCGGGTGCGGCGTACGGTCTCCGAGGTGTACGGGATCATGGCGCGGCGTGAGGAGTACTTCCGCAGCGCGGGCATCGACTCCATCGCCACCTTCCGTAGGCTGCGGGCGCGCGGCGACATCTCGGCCACGGACCAGCCGTGGGGCGACGTCTTCCTGATCATCGACGGGTGGGGCAACTTCCGTACGGACTACGAGGGCCTGGAAGCGGCAGCCGTGGACATCGCGGCGCGCGGCCTCGGCTACGGCATCCACCTGATCGTCACGGCGTCGCGTTCCATGGAGGTCCGGGCCAACCTCAAGGACCACCTGATGAACCGGCTCGAACTGCGGCTCGGCGACGTCATGGACTCCGAACTGGACCGCAAGGCCGCGGTCAACGTTCCGGCCGGCGTGCCCGGTCGCGGTCTCACACCGGAGAAGCTGCACTTCATGGCCGCGGTACCACGGATCGACGGCATCAACTCCGACAGCGACCTCTCCGAGGCAACGGCGGCCATGAACCAGGAGGTCGCCCGGCACTGGACCGCGGCGCCCGCCCCGGCAGTCCGGCTGCTGCCCCGCGAACTCCCGGTGCACGAGCTGCCGGCGGGCTACGCGCATCCGGAGCGGGGCGTCGCGTTCGGTATCGACGAGAACAACCTCGAGCCGGTCTTCCTCGACTTCGAGCGCGACCCGTTCTTCCTGGTGTTCGGCGAGAGCGAGTCCGGCAAGTCCAATCTGCTGCGGCTGCTCATCAAGCAGCTGACCGAGAGGTACGACGGGAACACCTGCAAGTTCTTCGTCATCGACAACCGGCGAACGCTCCTGGACGTCACCCCGGCGACGCACCTCGCGGAGTACGTGCCCATGTCCAACAACATGGAGCACCACATGGACGCGCTGTACGACCTGATGAAGCGCCGTACGCCGTCGCCCGACGTCACGGCGCAGGAGCTGCGCGAACGCAGCTGGTGGAGCGGCCCGACGGTGTACGTGGTCGTCGACGACTACGACCTGGTCTCCACGTCCAGCGGGAACCCGCTGGCCAAGCTCACGGAGATGCTGCCGTTCTCACGTGACGTCGGCGTCCGGTTCATCATCGCCCGTAGCACGGCGGGGGTCGGACGTGCCCTGTACGAGCCGTTCATGCAGCGCATCATGGAGCTGGGCGCGCAGGGCCTGATGCTCTCCGGCGACCCCATCGAGGGGGACGTCCTCGGCAACGTACGACCGCGCCCGATGCCCCCGGGGCGCGGGGTCTTCGTCACGCGGCGGCGGGGGAATCCGCTGGTGCAGTCCGGGCTCATGGACGGGCAGCGGTAGCTCCGCACGCGCGGCGGGCGGGGCAGCGGGGCCGGCCGGTTGTGGCTCGTCCCGCCCGCTTCGTACTCCGCGCAATTTCCACGCCGGGAATGGGGCGGCGGCTCGCCCGTCTGCCGCCCCTGGGCTGAGGTGATTCCAGCAGTGCGGCATTTCCGTCACACAGGGGGCGCAGTCCTACGACCGCATCGTCGGCCATCGGGACCACCACAGGACTGACACGGTATGAAGATCGGACGACCGCCGGGCGGGCGCTAAACTTCCGTCAAGTTCGATTATCAGATCGATTTTTCAAGTGAAAATCGAATCTTCCCATCCAGCTCGGCGGAACAGGCTGCACGGGGGAAAGGGGTCTGATGACCTGGGACGAGTGGGAGCAGCTCAAGACGGCGGCTGTCGAGAATCGCTCTGCGGCGATGCAGCTGAACCGTGTACCGGACGAGGGCGGCGCGCCCGCTCCCGGAGGTGACCTGAGGGTCAATCAGCAGGACCTCGCGGCCGTCGGTGACGCCGCGTTCAAGCTCTTCGACAATCTGGGCAAATACGGCCGTGATGCCTGGTCCATCAGCCAGACGGCCGCAAAGGATCTGAGCACCCAGGGCTTCGCGCTGGGAGGCGCGCTCGACCATGTGCAGGAGTGCTGGGAGAAGCAGCTCAAGACTTTGCTGGACGCCTGCGCGCACATTTCCAATCACATGGATTTCACCAAGGGTGCACACGCCGGTGACGAGTACTACATCTACGACGTCGTGAGCAGCATTTCGACGCTGGACGACGGATTCACGGAGAGGACGCAGCGCTGATGGACTTCGAAACGCTGCGCCAGGGCAACTTCAGCCAGCTCGGCCAGGCCATCACTGCCTGGAACGGGGTGGTGGGCAAACTCGAAACGCTGGAATCGGACGCACGGGACGACCTCAAGGCGAAGGCGGACAAGGCCGACTGGTCCGGTATGAATGCCAAGGTCTCTCGTGAGTTCATCACCAAGACGGCGGGGGAATTCTCCGACGCCCGCACCCAGGCGAAGACCATCCACGACATCCTCAAGGACACCCACGACGAGCTGGTGAGCTACAAGGAGCAGTTGGATCAGGCCTTGGAGCGGGGCCGCAAGAAGAACCTCACAGTGGCCCAGACCGGCGGTGGCGGCTTCACCGTGACGATGCTCATCCACCCGGACCGCGCCGCCAAGGGCCACGAGGTCCCGGACCACTCTCCGCAGGACGCGGAGCACCTGCGGGACGATGTGCAGCGCATCTTGAACCGGGCGACGGAGAGCGACACGACGGCGGCAACCGTCCTGCGCACCATCGTCGACCAGGCCGAGGTCGGCTTCTCAGGCGCCTCCTACGGCGACCGTGACACCGCGATCGACGCCCTGCGCAAGGCGGAGGAAGCGGCCAAACTGATCAAGGACAAGGGCGACGAGATGTCGCCCGAGGAGTTCCAGAAGCTGAACAGTCTGCTCAGCTCGTACAAGAACGACCCGTTGTTCCAGGAGAAGTTCGCCACGCAGCTGGGTCCGAAAGCGACGCTGGAGTTCTGGGCGGACCTTTCGAGCCCGGACAGCCCGAATGACCTGACCCGCACGCAGCTCAACCAACTCGGTGAGTTCCAGAAGAACCTGGGCCACGTCCTGGGCGGCGCCACCCAGTCGGACAGCCCTGCCATGCGGCAGTGGGAGAACGACATGCTGAAGCTCTCGGGCGAGCGGTACAACACCCGCCAGGGTGACATCTGGGGCTTCCAGATCATGAGCAACCTCATGCGCACGGGCGACTACGACGACCAGTTCCTCAACAAGTACGGCAACGAACTGGTCGCCAAGGAGAAGGAGATGAGGCTGCCGGACCACTACTGGAACCAGCCGCCGAAGCCGAAGCTGAACTTCATCGGTGACGAGGAGTTCGGCCGCGACCCGATGACGGGCTTCCTCGCGGCGCTCTCCAACAGCCCGGACGCCTCGACGGACTTCTTCAACGCGAAGGAGCCGCAGGACAACGCGCAGTGGGTGCTGAAGGACCGCCCGTACTTCGACGACTCGCCACTGGACGACGGTCCGAACGAGGCCAAGGACGCGGCCGGCAAGGCCATGTTCGCGGCGGTGTCGGGCGTGTCCGACCCGAAGGACCCCGACGCGGAGTTCCTGACGCACTCGCCGGAGCAGCGGGAGGCCATGAAACGCTCCCTCGGAATCCTCTCCAGCATGGGCAACGACTTCCCGTCCGAGCTGCGCGACGACATGGCGCTGGCCATGGGCAACCACGGCGACTGGGTGCACAGGGCGATGAGTGATCCGGTGTCACGGCACGAGCTCGACTCGGGGCAGCTGATGGAGGTCAGCAAGCAGATCTCGCGGAACAGAGACGCTTACGGCGAGCTCGCCAGGCAGATGCACGGATCGGTCGTGGCCGACATCTACACGGACAAGGCGCACCCGGAAGACAGCCTGGACCGCGCCGGCCGCACCATCGGCTTCCTGGAGGAGGCCCGCTACCAGGCCACCAACGACGAGAAGGGCCAGAAGCTCGCCGACGCCTCGTGGGAGAAGGCCGGGAAGTACCACGTCATCGGCGGCCTCGTCACACCGTGGCATCCGGCCGGTGACGCTGCCCAGCGTGTCGTGGATGTGGTCACATCGAAGATGCTGGAGGACGAACAGAACAAGATCAGCAGCCAGGCGACCGCGGACCACCAGGAGACGTACAGGCGGCGTACCCGGGAGCTCCAGAAGATCGCGGACATCTGGTACCAGGAGAACACGGAGTGGGCCGAAGATCCGACCCACGAGGGCTACTCAAAGGACCACGGCATCTACAAGCAGATCGGGGAAGCCGCCAACGACGGCAACAAGAAGGCCGAAGGAGTGGCGGGCGTCCAATGACCGGGAAGACATCACGGCGCATCATCGCCTCGGCCCTGGCCTGTTGCCTCGCGCTGTCCCTCGCCGCGTGCGGTGGCGGACGCGAGTACACCGTTCCGAAGGAAGCGTGCGGCATCCCGATCAGCGAGAAAGTGCTCGACCCGTTTCTGGTGGACGGGAAGGAGCTCAAGGTCCTGGGCAAGCCCCTGGCCACGGGCGAAGGCAACTGCGCCATCTGGGTCGACGATTGGCTCGTGGTCAACCTCCTGCTCGAGAAGGTCGACAAGCTCTACGACCCGATGGACGAGTCGGAGGAGTTCCGCTTCAAGAACCGGGCGAAGACGGCGGACCTGCCGTTCGACGGGCTGGGCGCGGTGGGTGACTTCAACGCCATGGTCAGCGCGCAGTGCGCGGCGCCCGACGCCAAGTACGTCATCGTGTACGTCGAGGTCAGTCTCAAGTCCACCGGCGACGTCACCCGGCGGCGCGAGAACATCGAGTCCTTCGCCCTCGACGTCGTACCGAAGGTAAAGAAAGCAATCGGCTGCACGACCTGACACCCACGCCCATAGCCGTCTCCCGGGAAACGGCTATGGGCGTGGGTCATCGTGGCAAACCCCTCCAGCCGACGGGCAGATGGGTCAACTGTCCGACGCCGGGCTCAGGATGAGGGCCGCCCAAAAGGGTCGCTACGGCCACACCCGCGCCGATGGCCCCGATGAGTTCGGCCTGGAGAAGCGCACCGAAGTACCGACCGAGGAGAGAGGAGATCGGAAGCATCCCATGACGAACGCACTTCACCGCACCACCGTCTGCGTCCTCACCGCAGGCCTCGCGCTGTGCCTCACGGCGTGCGGCGGTGGCCGCGAATACACCGTTCCGAAGGAAGCATGCGGGGTACCTCTGAACGAGAAGGTACTCGAACCGTTCCTCGTGGACGGCGAGAAGCTCGAGACCAAAGGTGGTTCCGTGGTCGAGACCGGCACGAGCACCCAGGGGGCATGCGCGATCCGGGTGGACGGCAAACTGGTGCTCCACCTTCGGGTCCACAAGGTGGACAAGATCTACGACCCGATGGACCCGTCGGAGGAGTTCCGTTTCACCAACCGGGCGAAGATGAAGGACCTGCCGTTCGCCGGACTGGGGGCACTGGGCGACGCCATCTCCATGGTCAGCACCAACTGCACCGGCCCCGAGGCCGACTACCTCATTGCGTACGTCAGTGTCGACAGTCAGGCCGGCGGTGACATCGCCGAACGCCGCAAGCACATCAAGGCCTTCACCTTCGACTTCGTACCAAAGGTGAAGAAGGCTCTTCGCTGCACGGCTTAACACCCCCTGCCCATGGCCCACTCTCCTGAGAGACGGCCATGGGCAGGGGCCTCCCACCCGCACACCCACACTGAGGTCGCCCGGTGCCCACACTCCGCGACCTCGCCCAATCCCGCGGGCAGCAGCTCACAGTGCTCGTCCCAGCGACCGCACTCTCGGCTTGGTGTTCGGGATACAGGTCAGGGTGGGCACCTCCCGTGCGTGCCCACCCTGACTGTGTTCTGTCGAGAATTACTCGAAGTTGGCCCTCGCCCGCTTGTCGCCGGCGTGGTAAGCAGTACCGGCCTCGCGCACCTTGCGAGAGATCTCGCTCAGGGCGGTGTGAATCGCCGTGGCGTCGTTGTCCCAGCCGCGCTGAGCAGTGTCATAGGCACTCTTGGCTTCGCCCACCCAGAGCTCGGACACATTGGCGATCATCCGCTTGATGGACGCAAGGTCCTCCTGGAGCTGCTTGCTCTGCCGGTCGATGGCCCCGGCGGCCAGGTCCAGGCTCGCGTAAGTGACAACCATCGTGCCGTCGTTGTTGTTCGGCATGCGGTCCTCCCGTGTTATCTAGGTTTGGTGTGACTGCCTCGTACGTGGTGCGGGCGCGGCAGGATCAGAAGTTGTTGAGGTTCGAGGTCCTGGCCTCCGCCGTCGCGTCACCCGAGTAGCCGCTGACGACGTCGACGCCCTGGAGAGCCGCCTTGATTTCGTCCTCGGTGTTGCCCGAAATGGTGCGCGCTGCCTTGATGGCCTCCTGGAAGTTGAGAAGCCGATGGGCAATGCTGACCATCCTCCGGTTGACCTCTTCCTGCTTCGTGTTGTAGGCGCCGGCGCCGATGCCCTTCCAGTGGCCTTCCAAGCTGTCGATCGTCGCCTGCAGCGTCTTCAGCTGGCCTTTCACGGAGTCGAACCGCGTGGAGAGCTCGCCCTCCAGCTTGAGGAGAGCGGCATCTGAGAGCTTTTGATCGGCCATGGTTTCGGCTTCCTTCCTGGTGCTCTTGTTCGGTCCGGCACAACTGGCCGGTGGGTACGGGTGAAGAACGTATGGCCAGTCAGGCAGTGCGGCGCTTACGGACGAGCGCGAAGGCTCCGCCGCCGAGCACGATGACCGCTGCCGCTCCGCCGATGATCAGGGCGAGTGGGGTGCCGTCGTCCTTCTCCTTGCTGGAGCCTGCCACGACGGCGCCGTCAGCCTTTTCCTTCTTCTCGGGCTGTGACGAAGCTGGTGCAGACGGGGTCGAGGAGGCCGAGGAGCCGGACGTCTTTTCCTTGGTGAGGGGGCTGATGTCCGGGGCGCCGGGGTTGCCCTTGCCCTTGAGGATGTTGACGGCCGGACGGATGATGCCGTGGCCGAGGTAGTTGCTGAGAGTGCCCTTCTCCCAGTCGCCTCGTCCAGCCGTATCAAAGAGGACGTTGAGAACCTGGTTGGCCGTCCAGTCGGGGTGGGCGGACCAGATCAGAGCGGCGGAGGCTGACGTGATGGCAGTGGCCTGGCTCGTCCCGCCCTCGGTGTCGCAGTAGCGCTGAAACTTCGCATCGCACCACGCTGGAATACCGTCTCCTGGGGCGGCGATATCTACGCTGCTCCCGTGCTGAGAGTACGTGGAAGCCTTGCCAGTACTGTCAGTTGCAGCGACGCCGACCACCTGCGAATACGAGGCGGGAAACTGTTCCTTGTTGCCCTTCTTGGCGTTGTTTCCAGCTGCGGCGAAGAAGAGCTTCCCCTTGCTTTCCGCATACTTGACTGCTTCTCGTTCTCCCCGGCCTGGGAAATCGCTCCCCATCGACATGCTGATAATACGCGCGTCGCTGTCCGCTGCCGCCCGGATAGCATCTTCGGTGTCATGAGCGTTCACCGAGTGCTTGTTCTGAAACTCCGTATCGGTGACTCGAAACGGGATGATCTTTGCGCCCGGAGCGAGGCCTTGAAGTCCCCCGCCCTTCCCTGTTCCGGCAATCAACTCCGCCATGGTTGTGCCGTGCCCGTCATAGTCATCGAACTCATCGTTGCCGGCTCCTGTGGCGTCAAATCCTTTCAGGACCTGCCCTTTCAGGGACGGTGTCGACGGATTGACACCTGAGTCGATGACTGCAACCTTGATGCCTTCACCCGTGGTGACCTTCCACATCTCCTCCGCATGCATCGGGCCGAGATACCACTGCTTGGACTGCACATCCGCCGCAACCGCAGGGGTTCCCACTCCTGCGAATCCCACGCTCCAAGCAGCAGTCACAGCCATCACGCCGAGCAGACGCCCACGCAACCCGAAGGGCATGCGGCGTTTCCAGGTCTGGCTCATTCCTGCTGTCATCCTGACTTCCGAACCTTCCCTGTATCTACTCGATCACCGGAGGTGCGACTCCACGCCGTCCGGCCTCCCACGTCTCTCTGTCCTCAGTCAGGTAGTCCGGACGCGCCGTTCCGTCGTCCTGGCCCTCACGGTCGGAATCACGTCGGCGTGCGGGCCCACGCACGAGGCCTGCTCCCCCAGCCGTGAAGCCCTTTGCGCCTGAGCCGGCCCCGGCAGCACCACGAGGCGTACCCACGACTCCGTTCGAGCTGGGAGTGCCGCGCCCACCGGAACGGGGCACGCCGCTCGCCCCGCCGGCTCCGATGACTCCCCGTTGCCCTGTGCTGCCGGCCAAGCCGCCCGCAGGTGCCGTTCCTCCGGCTCCGATGACCGTGCCACGCGGAACACCGCGAGTTCTTCCGGGCGTACTTGCGCCCGGCATACCGCGCTGAGGGGTCCCGCCTACGATGCCGTTCGTCCGTCCGGCACGCGGGCCAGAGGTTCCGGACCTAGCTGCATGGCCTCCTGCCGTGGGCCTGCCGCCCGTCACGCCGGACCGACCGGCAGCAGGAGACTGGCCCCCGCCGCCTCCACGCCCGGACGTGCCCGTGCCCGAACCCTCGCCCACGGGAGCCGGACGCCCAACCGGAGCTCCGGTGCGCCCATTCACCCCAGGATCACTGTGCGTGGAGCCGCCAGGTCTGACCACGCCGTTTCCGGGCTGGCCGATCGCTCTGGGCATGCCAGTCGACGTCGTGGGTCGTCGCGAGTTCCCTGTCACAGGGTTCAGCAAGGGACTCGCCGTGGGCTGGGTCGGACCGCCGCCCGGACCTGCAGGACTTGTGATCGAAGGGGTGGGGGACTGTCCGGAATCGGTCACTGGGACTGGCGGAGCAGCAACACTATTGATCTCAGTCGATGTGCCCTTGTCCGGGACAGGCAAGGCCGACCCGAGTTCCTCAGCGGAGGTCCTGCGCCTGGCATTGCCTGAACTGCTGACTTCATGCTTCGCGGAGGGCTCCGACACACCCCGCGTCGTGCTGTTGCCCACCGTCTCGGAGGCTGCGGAAGAGACGCCGTGTTCGCCCGTCAACCAGAGACCCTGCGGCTTCGGCATCGCAACATCAAGCTGCTTGTCGAACCGCGGCGGCTCCTGCGCCGCCAGCGTCTCGGCCGAAACCGAGTAGTACGAAGCCAGCCTGTTCGCCTGGTTGATGGCCTCCTGGCGGTCCTTCTCGACCTTCACCGCCGCGGCGTACTCCGGGTTGCCATCGATCCTCTTCGAGGCCTCGATGTCCTCGACGGACTTGCGGTGCAGGCGGGTGTCGCGCGGCGGCAGGGATTTGCGCACCGAGGCGAGGCCCGTTCCCGCGACCGTGATCTGTGTCCCGGCCGCCTCCGCGAAATCGCCCAGCTTCGTGGCGTGGGCCACCAAGCCATTACCCCAGTCGCGGAAGGCGGTTCCGGACTCGCCCTCCCAGTCGACATCCCCGATGAAGTCGCCCAGCTCCTTCGCGGCGCCCTTGATGGCTGTCCTTGCCTTCAAGAGCGCCTCACCCGCGTCTTCGAGGTGCTCCGGATTGGAGTTCTGAATCAGATCGATCATCGCGTTGAGCTCATGGCCCTCGAACGAAGTCCGTCCTGAGGAGCCCGAACGTCCGAAGCCGAATGACTCCATGACGTGCTGGACCTGCCGATTGACATCAGTGACGATCAACTGGCTCTGGACGCGTTGCTGGTCCTGCGCCTGCTGTTCCTTGGGGGTCAGTTCCGGCTGCTTGTCGTCACTCATCAGCTATCACCCAGGTCGTCGTAGGCAGAGCCGGTCTTGCTGTCGGAGCGAGGCGTCTCAGGCTTGTCGACCGTCTCGCCCTGCGCCTTCTCGTGTTCCTTGTCCAGGCGGACCTGGATCTCGTAGAACCGGCGCCGCACGTCGTCGTCCACGTTGTCGAAGCCGACGGCCGCCGCGTGCACGCCCAGACTCAAGTACTCGATCTGGTCACCGAGCGACTTGGAGAGCGAGACGAGTGCCTCGTGGACGCGGTTGTACTGCGTGTACAGCCCGTCCGCCTCTGCGAAGCACGCGTTCTGACCACTCAAGGCAGCGCGCGACACCGTCTGCGCCGCCATCTTCGACTTGCCGGCTGCCGAACCCTCGAGCTCCGCAAGCAGCGTATTGACACGCCCCCTGAACTTCTCCAGCGCGCCAACACCACGCCGGAGGTCACCCGAGCCTCCCCCGCCACCGCCTGGACCAGTCACGATCCTGCCCTCCCCGATTCCCCGTTTGCTCAGACTGGCACTCGTTGCTGTCGCACCCGCGTGAACAAGTCTGACCTCATTCCACAAACTCTAGCCACTGGCTACGAGAGGGCCAACTCTCTTGTCAATCACGTAACTTCCGCGGGCCGATTCCCTGTTGACGGCCAGGTCAAGCATTGCCCACTCTTCCCAGGCGCCTGGACCGCCGTCGGGTATCACGTACGGCCACGGCGATACCCGCTATTGCGGCGACCAGCACTGCCCCGCCCACCACCACGTACGTCGCCAGGCGTGCATTGCGTTCGTCCGCCGTTTCGCCCAGGTGAAGTTCAGCCGGTGTCGGCGCTTTGCCCTTGCTCACACCTTCGTTCGCCACCGGGCGTTCGATGGGCTTGTCGTCCTCGGTCAGGGCACGCACCGGGTCGACGACGCCCCAGCCCACCAGACGGTCGTGTCCCGCGACCGAGCGTTCCGCCGTCTGCTTGATCTGGGCGACGATCTGCTTCTGCGTCCAGTCCTGGTGCTTGGCCTTGATGAGGGCGGCGACTCCTGCGACGTACGGGGCCGAGAAGCTGGTGCCGTTGTCGGCGCAGTGCCCGCCGCCGGGCACCGTCGAGATCATGTCCACTCCGGGGGCGGCCACGCCCACGAACTCGCCGGACTGGGAGAAGGCCGCCCGTTCGTTGTTGCGGTCCGACGCGGCCACGGCCAGGACACCCTCGTACGAGGCCGGGTAGGTCTCCTTGACGTTGCCGTCCAGCCCGTCGTTGCCGGCCGAGGCGACGATCACAATGTTCTTGGCCAGGGCGGCGTCCACCGCCTGCTCCAGAGCATCCGCGGGCTTCACCGCGTTGGCCGTGTCCTGGGAGATGTTGATGACGTCCGCGTCGGCGACGTCGGCTGCGTAGCTGATGGAGGCGGCCAGCGACTCGGCCGTTCCGTGGCCCTCGGCGTCGTTCTGCTGGATCGGAATGATCGTCGCGTCCGGAGCCAAGCCGGTGAAGCCGGTGCCCTTCACCTCTCGCGCGGCAATGATTCCGGCGACCTTGGTGCCGTGACCGACCGTGTCGGTGGTGCCGTTCTCCTTGCCGCGCTCGACCTTGTTGCCGTTCTCGTCCTTGAGGTTCTTCGGCAGGAAATTACTGCCGCTCCTGGTGTCCACGGCCGCCTTGAGCTGAGGGTTCTTGACGTCCACGCCCGTGTCGATGACGGCCACCCGTACCCCCTTGCCGGTGGACTGCTTCCACAGCTCGTCCATCAGGACGCGCTGCAACGCCCAGGGGCGGCCCGCGTACTTCTTCGACGGGAAGGTGCACTGGGTGGAGTCGTCCGCGGCGGCGGGCAGTACGGGCAGTGTGACGAAGAGAACGGCGGTGGCGGCTGCGACTGTCAGCGGACGCCGGTACGGAGAGGAGTGCGTCGTCATGTGAATGCGCTCCTCAGGAACCCTGCGGCTGACGGGCCGCGCCAGTCGACAGGCGTGGTCCCGTGGGCAGGAACGAGGACCAGGCGGCCGGAATGGGCGCGGGCACGACGTCCTTGTATCCGAGCCGGTTCTGCGCTTGTTGCGCCTCCTGCTGCCGCTGCGCCCTCTCCTCCTTCGAGCCTGATTCGCCGATGCCGGAGTCGTCCTGCACGCTGTCACCGTTGGACTGCATGGCATAGCGCAGACCGGTGTCGGTGACCAGGAAGAGGGGACCGGAGTCGGCGCTGGACCCCTTGAACTGCCGGAAGAGCTGTCCGGATCCGGGGGTGACGTAGGCGCTGCTGGAGCCGGTGGGGAGCGTTGCGGGGAAGCTCGTGCCCGCCCACGTGCTCAGCGTGCTGGCCCCGTCCTTGGTGGCGACACCGCGCAGAACGTTGCACACGGTGTTACGGCTGCCGGCCGCGGCGCTCGCGGAGTTGACGGGCGTCGGCGCGCTCGTGGGCCAGTTCCTGTCCTGCCCGAAGGCCTCACCGGGCTCGAACGCTCCGGCGCTGACGGGCCTCTCCTTGCCGTCCTGGCCAAGGTTGACCAGGGCCCGGCTGCTGAGCAGGAGCTTCGCGACGAAGTCCGATACGGGGGCGACCCGGCCAGGCAGGACCACGTACTGCTGGGTCCTGGTGCCGGATGTCGCCGCGAGGACCGTGCCCACCTTGTTCGCCGCGGGCGGCAGCTTCCCCGGGATGCCTGCGTCGGCGCCGGGGGTTCCGGGGACGGTCGGGAAGTCGACCGCGTCTCCGGTGTGCAGGGTGTCCAGCCACGCGGCGGAGACCCGCTGGGGGGCGCGGCCGTCGCCGACCAGGGTGCGCAGCAGCAGTTCGTCCTTCTTCACCTTGTACGCCGTGCCCGCGGCGTCCACGATGTAGCGGGTCCTGTCCGGTCCCGGTCCTTCGACGTACATCAGCTCACCGCCGTGCAGCCGACCCGCGCCCTCGGTCTTCTTCTGCTCGCGCTCCGCGAAGACGAACGCCGCCTTCTGGATGGCCCTGCCGCCCTCGCCGGGCCGCTCGCAGACGGCCCACCGCTTCTTCGATCCGGCTTCGTCCTTGTCCGGCAGCCGGTCGGGGGCGTACGGGATGCCAAGGGTGGCGCCGTGGGGGATCGTGCCGTTGTCGAGAACCGATTCGTCGACGTTGATGACCTTGCCCTTGTCCGGGGCCAGGAGCAGCTTGGCGGAGGACATGTTCAGCACCGGGTGGAGCTGCGTCTTGCCATCGGTTTTCAACACCACATAACGCGTGGTGGATTTGCTGGCGATAATGACATTCTCGTAGGGGGTGTCCCAGTTCTGGGGTGCTACGGGCTTGAACATCCCCCAAGCCCCGAACGCCGCGAGGATGACGACGCCGACGATCGCACCGGGCACCACCGCACGCAGGGGTCGCGGTGCACCCTCCTCCGAGCCGGTCGGGCTGGGTTGCAGGAACTGTGCGATCAACCTCCGCTTCGCGAAGGTGTAGGCGTTGAGTTCGTCCCGCCGTGATGCCATCTGTCCGCTGCCCCTTTTCCCCAGTGGGCGACCAGGTTCCCACACACGCCGTGGGCCACTGTCGTCGACTGGGCCCCCTACTATGCCTGTTGGCGCTTGACCGTCACTGCTCAGGTTAGGGTGATCGCCCGGTCAACGCCCGTGAAAAGAAGCGGTAAACAGGGACACGAGGGGGCAATGCGACGATGGGTGCAGCGACGCGCGAGCGCACGGGGCGGTCTACCCATCGAACGTCCGGCTCTTCCCGAAGGCAACACGGCAACGAGCCGGCCGGCGCAGCACCCGCCCCGTCGGTGAACGCCCCTGCGGCGACGACTCTCCGGCCGATCTCGCGGAACGGTCGCATCGGTCCCGTACTGCGGCAGATGGTGCTTGTCGAGGCGGCTCTGGCGGTCGCTGCGATGGGGGCCGTGCTCGGCGGCATCTGGCTGGTGCCCGCAGTCGCGGTCGCCTGCCTGCTGGTGCTTCTCGCGGTGGTACGTCGCCGGGGCCGCGCCGTACAGGACTGGCTGTCGACGACACTCTCCCTCCGCGATCGCAGGCGGACCGCCGTGGCGCCCGCCGCTGATGCGGAGCCGCAGCTGGCGCCGGTGGCGGAAAGTGTGCCGGGATTCGCTCCGTACATCTACGTCGACCGGGACCGCCGCACGGTGGGCATGCTCGGGGACGGCACGTTCCTGACCGCTGTCGTACGCGTCGAGGCCAGCGGTGAATCGCTCCGCCAGGCGCGCGGTGCGCGGGCGCTCCCGCTGTCCCTCCTCGGCGATGCCCTCTCGGTGGACGACATCGTGCTGGAGTCCGCGCAACTCGTGCAGCAGGTACGCCCCGCTCCGGCGCAGCATCTGCCGCAGCAGTCGGCGGCGCGGCTCTCCTACGCTCCCCTTCAGGAGCAGACCGGGGCGCCCGCGGTGCGAATGACCTGGGTGGCTGTGAAACTGGATCCGGAACTGTGCCGGGAGGCGGTCGAGGCACGCGGGGGCGGAATCGGCGGAGCTCAGCGCTGTCTGGTTCGGGTCGCGGACCATGTGGCGAGCCGGATCACCGGCGCCGGATTCCGGGCCGTGGTGCTGGACCAGGAAGAGCTGCACTCCGCCGTGGCGACATCCGCGTGTGCCAATCCCATCCTGTCGGCGCGCGCCGGCCGCCAGGATGCCGCGCCGCAGCGGCGGACGATGGAGACATCGAGGGTCTGGCGGTGCGACGACCGTTGGCACACCGTCTATGCGGTGGACCGCTGGCCCGAGTTGGGCCGGGGGGCGACTCCTCTCCCACGCCTCGTATCGCTGCTGACCTTGGTCCCCGCGTATGCGACGACCTTCAGCCTGACGGTGCGACGCGGTTCACACCAGGGCGATGTGTCCGTGTCCGGTCACGTACGGATCACCGGCGGCTCCGATACCGAACTGGTCGGGGTGCGAAGGACATTGGAGCAAGCCGCACGGCACGCCAAGGTCGGGCTGGTGCGACTGGACCGCGAGCAGCTGCCGGGCGTGCTGGCGACGCTCCCGCTGGGAGGCGCACAGTGACGAATCGCACCGAGCCGAGGCGAGGGCTGCGCGGCCCTCGCCACGCGGGGCACACTCTGGCGGCGGAGCAACTGGGCGCACTGTCCTTGCCGGTCGGGGACGACGGCGTGATCATCGGCAGCGATGCCGAGGGGCGCACGCAGATGATCGGGTTCCACCGCCCGGCGCCGTACGACGTCCTGTTGATCGGCGGCCTGTGGACCGCGCAGGTGCTGGCGCTGCGCGCGGCGGCCACGGGTGCGCGGGTAGCGGTCGAGACCGGGCGCACCCAGGCCTGGACCACTCTGGCGCAAGCCGCGGGTGCCGGTCTTGAGTGCATCTCCCTCCATGACGTGGGCCGGGTTCCGCCGACCGGAGCGACCGTGGGCAGCCCGGTGGTGGTGGTGCGCGACTGCGGCATGCGTCCGCCCCGTGGCCGGGTGGTGTCCTCCCCCTGGCAGTCGGTGTTGACGCTGCTGCCCTATCTGAGTCCTGTGGCGCCCCGGTTGATGCGGGCTTCGACGCTCGTGGGTATTCAGCGGGTCTCGCCCGCCGAGGCGGACCAGATCGGCCGGATCCTGGGGCTCGCTCGGGTCGAGAGCGAGGCCCTGCCCACTCTGGCGGACGGTGTCACGCTCTGGGTGGCGGGCCGCGAGCGCCACTGGGTGATGACCAGCGCGACGGATATCGAGAACGGCCTGCTGGGCACTGCTCGCCGGATGGACTGAATACTGTTTCGTTCGCAACCCCGGGCCTGCCGCTTCCAGGGAGGATGGCCAGGGAACGACTCGGTTCGATCGAAGGGACGTCGACATGGGCACCCAGCAGGAAAAGGAAGAGCTCTACGCTCTGGACATCTCGGATGTGGAGTGGCTGAGCGCACCGGGGACCGAGAACGTCGAGGAACGGGTCGAGATCGCGCACCTGCCGAATGGTGCAGTCGCCATGCGCTCGTCGCTGGAACCGGAGACCGTGTTGCGGTACACGGAGGCCGAGTGGCGTGCCTTCGTCCTGGGCGCACGGGATGGCGAATTCGACCTCACGTAGGCAGGGGGTCAGGTGAGAGGGTGGCTGTCCGGAGACGATGGTCACCCTCTCACCGCGCCTGAGTATGTGACGAGTTGACCGCTTCGGATCGTACACGCTGCCCTACCGGGGCACTTGAGGACGGTTCGTGACCTACTGGATGGTTTCTGCCGAGCGGAACGGCTTGCCGGAGCGGGCCCGATGACGATTAGGGTGGGTCCGGGTGCGGCAGAAGACCTGCGGGCAGGCAATGCGCGCCCCGAGGGGGAGAGCCGGGCGGTTCGGAATACGGGAACGGCCGCCCCCACCCACCACGGCACAAGGGTGCTCGACCACACCAGGAGGCAAAGTGAACGGCGATCGGGACGAAATCCGAGGGGGCTGGAGCAGGCCCGTCGACGAGTCGTCCGACGCGGAGCCCGCCGAGATGACGGGTGAGTTCACCATCGACTACACCCCGCCCGCCTGGTACACACAGAACGCGTCGGGGGACTCGTCGGGCGGGGCCGGAACGCACCTGGCGCCGCCTCCGCCGCCCCATGGGGCGCCGGTGTCCACGCCCGGGCTGCCGGCCGGCGGCGGCTTCGAACCCGACTGGCCCCCGGCGCCGCCCACGCCTGCGCCCGTTCCGCCTGCGGCCCCTGGGGGCCCTGGGGTTCAGACGCCTCCTGTCGCTTCCGCCGCCGCTCCTTCGCCCGCCCCTGCTGAGGGCGCGGGGAACGGTGCGCCGGATCCGTTCGGAGGCGGTGATGTGGAGAGCGGCGCGACCATGCGGTTCTCACCTGCCGCGCTGAAGCGCGAGATCGCGGAGCGGGAGGCGGCTGCGGACGGGGGGCGGGTCGGATCCGGTGCCGGTTCCGAAGGCCCTGGCGGCAGCCCGGTCGGTACGGACGCGGGTGCGACGGCCGGAGCCGATTCCGTACCGTCGGATTCCGTTCGCTCCGAGCAGCCCGAGCAGTCCAGCCGGACCGATGCCGCACAGGCTTCCGACGCGGCGGCCGGCAACGGTACCGACTCCGTTGCCGAGGAGGCTTCGGATGACGGCGCCGATGCCCCGTCCGACGCGCCCGCCGACTCCGTGCCCGCGGCTGCCGCTCCCGCTCCGGCACCTCAGGACGCCGCTCCGGCACCGGCGCCTCAGGACGCCACGCCCCCGGCCGCACCGACGCCGTGGACCCCGGGGCCGCCCGCGCAAGGCGGTCTGCCGCCGCTGCCGCCCGCGTTCCAGCCCGCCGCTGGGCAGCCCAACGCGCCCCAGCCGGCGCCGCAGTGGCCCGCGACGGCTCCGGCTCCCGCTCCGGCGAGCGAGGCGCCCGGTGGTTACGGATTCCCGAACGCTGTCCAGACACCGCAGGCACCCCAGGCACCGCAGTTCCCGCAGCCCGCCCAACTGCCCGCACCGCAGCCACCCGCTCAGGGGACACCACCGCAGCAGGGCAGTTACGGATTCCCACAGCCGCCCCAGTCGCCGCAGGCACCCCAGTGGCCCGCACAGCAGGAGGCCCCACAGGGCGGTTACGGATTCCCGCAATCGCCCCAGCCCCACCAGGCACCCCACCCCCAGGCACCCCAGCGGCCGGTTCAGGGCGCTTCCCACCCGCCCGCGCCGGTCGCCGCGCAGCAGCCCTCCCACCAGCAGCTGCCACAGCAACAGCCCCAGCAGCAGCATCCGCCGCAGGGACCGCCCGTGGATCCGCGGACCGGGGCGGCCTGGCCGACGGCGGTCACGCATGACCAGCGCGAGCGGTCCGTACCGGGTGCTCCGCTCGGCTACACGGCTGCCGTCGAGCTCTCCTCCGACCGTCTGGTCCGGGGCAAGCAGAAGGCGAAGAGCAGTCGCGCGCCGTCCGCTGCGTCCCGCTTCAAGCTGGGCAGCAAGAAGGAAGAAGCCGAGCGGCAGCGCAAGCTCGACCTGATCCGTACACCCGTGCTGTCCTGCTACCGGATAGCGGTCATCAGCCTCAAGGGCGGCGTCGGCAAGACCACGACGACCACCGCACTGGGCGCGACCCTGGCCACCGAGCGGCAGGACAAGATCCTCGCCATCGACGCCAACCCGGACGCCGGCACGCTCGGCCGCCGGGTGCGCCGCGAGACCGGGGCGACCATCCGTGACCTGGTCCAGGCGATCCCGTACCTCAACTCGTACATGGACATCCGTCGCTTCACCTCGCAGGCACCGTCCGGCCTGGAGATCATCGCCAACGACGTGGATCCGGCGGTCTCGACGACCTTCAACGACGAGGACTACCGGCGCGCGATCGACGTCCTCGGCAGGCAGTACCCGATCATCCTCACCGACTCGGGCACCGGTCTGCTCTACAGCGCGATGCGCGGAGTGCTGGACCTCGCCGATCAGCTGATCATCATCTCGACTCCGTCGGTCGACGGTGCGTCCAGCGCCTCCACCACGCTGGACTGGCTCTCGGCGCACGGGTACGCGGATCTGGTGCAGCGGTCCATCACCGTCATCTCCGGGGTCCGCGAGACCGGCAAGATGATCAAGGTCGATGACATCGTGCAGCACTTCGAGACCCGCTGCCGGGGTGTGGTCGTCGTGCCGTTCGACGAGCATCTGTCGGCCGGTGCCGAGGTCGACCTCGACATGATGCGCCCGAAGACGCGTGAGGCGTACTTCAACCTCTCCGCGATGGTGGCCGAGGACTTCGCCCGCGCCCAGCAGCAGCAGGGGCTGTGGACCTCGGACGGCAGCAACCCGCCGCCGCAGTACGCTCCGCCGATGCCCGGACACCCGATGCCCGGTCAGCAGCAGTACGCACCGCAGCAACCGGGTCAGCCGTATCCGCCCCAGCAACCTCAGCAGCCCCAGGGCCCGGGACAGCCGTACCCGCCCCAGCAGCCGTACGGCGGGCAGCAGACCCAGCAGCCCTACCCGCCGCAATCGGGCCCCGGCGGGCAGCAGAACGGCTGGCAGCAGCTGCCGCCAGCGCCTCAGCAGTAAGGCATCAGAGGTCTCGACCAATGAGGGCTCGCATCGTTCCCACGGTGCGGGTCCTCTTCGCATTCCCGCAGCCCACACGCCATTTGGCACACCGTTGACGCGGCTTGACCACCGCTGATAAACCTTCGCTTCACCAGCTGGCGAACCAGAGATCAACCCGCCTTCTCCGTGCGAGTCATGACGCGAGGTCCCCGTCCATGGTCACAAGAGTCCCACCACCCTCCGCTCAGCCACGCTCACGTCTGCGTACCCTCCTGGCTTCCGGTGCCGCGGCCCTTGCCCTGGCCGCCGGGTCGATCGTCCCGGGGATGCCCCTCGGCACCGCGCCTCAGCAGGCACAGGCCGCCGACAACGGCAGGACGACGCTGACTGTCGCGGTCGCGCAGAGCGTCGACTCGCTGAGCCCGTTCCTCGCTCAGCGGCTCATGAGCACCAGCGTCCACCGGCTCATGTACGACTTCCTCACCAACTACGACGCCAAGGACAACCACACGATCCCCGCCCTCGCCACCAAGTGGGAGCCGTCCGCGGACAAGTTGACCTGGACGTACACCATTCGGTCCAACTCCAAGTGGTCGGACGGGCAGCAGGCCACCGCCGAGGACGCGGCGTGGACCTTCAACAAGATGATGACCGACGAGGGAGCCGCCACCGCGAACGGCAGCTTCGTCGCCAACTTCAGGAAGGTCACGGCGCCCAGCCCGGACAAGCTGGTCATCGAGCTCAAGGAACCGCAGGCCACCATGGCCGCGCTCGATGTACCGATCGTTCCCAAGCACGTCTGGGAGAAGGTCGGGGACTTCTCGAAGTTCAACAACGACACGAAGTTCCCCATCGTGGGGAACGGGCCGTTCATCCTGACCGACTACAAGGTCGACCAGTATGTGAAGCTCAAGGCCAACAAGAACTTCTGGCGCGGTGCGCCCAAGTTCGACGAGCTGGTCTTCAAGACGTACAAGGACCAGGACGCCGCGGTCGCCGCGCTGCGCAAGGGCGAGGTGTCATTCGTCGCGGGCGCCCCCGCGCTGACGCCTGCCCAGGCCGCATCCCTCAAGGGCGACAAGAACATCAAGGTCAACGAGGGGCCGGGCCGCCGCTTCTTCGCACTGGCGACCAACCCGGGCGCGCAGACCAAGGACGGCAAGAAGTTCGGCAACGGCAACAAGGCCCTGCTCGACCAGAAGGTACGCCAGGCGCTCTTCCTCTCGGTCGACCGCAAGACCATCATCGACAAGGTCTTCCAGGGGCACGCCGTCGAGGGCCAGGGGTACATTCCGCCGCGCTACGGGGACTACTTCTGGCAGCCGTCCGACAGCCAGACGCTGGCCTACGACCCGGCCCGGGCCGCCAAGCTGCTCGACCAGGCGGGCTACAAGCTCAAGGGCGACCAGCGTGTCGGCAAGGACGGCAAGCCGCTCGACCTGCGCATCCTGTGCCATGCCACGGACCCCAACGACAAGGCGATCGGCAAGTACCTCAAGGAGTGGTGGGGCAAGCTCGGCATCGGGCTGAAGGTGGACTGCCTCGACGACGTCTCCGTGCCCTGGTACGCCGGTGAGTACGACCTCGCGTTCGACGGCTGGTCCGTCAACCCGGACCCGGACTTCGTCCTCGGCATCCACACCTGCTCCGCCCTGCCCGCCAAGGCCAAGGAGAGCGCCGCCACGGACAACTTCATCTGCGACAAGACGTACGACGAGCTGTACAAGAAGCAGCTCGCCGAGTACGACCCGGCCAAGCGGGCGGACACCGTCAAGCAGATGGAGTCGTGGTTGTACGACTCCGGGTACATGAACATCATCGCGTACCCGAACGCGGTCGAGGCGTACCGGACGGACCAGATCAAGTCCATCACCACCATGCCCGAGGCGGCCGGCAACATCTACGGCCAGGATGGGTACTGGAGTTGGTGGTCGGCTGTTCCGGTGGCTGACGGCAAGAGCGCTTCGGGCAGTGACAGCGGTGGCAACTCCACCGGTGTCGTCATCGGCATCGTCGCCGCCGTGGTGGTGCTCGCCGGTGGCGGGTTCCTCTTCACGCGTCGCCGCCGGTCCACGGCGGAGGACCGCGAATAGGACCGACCGGCATTTGGGGGGTGGGTGAAGAAGCGGGGCTGGGGTGCGTGCATCGCAAGGCGGAGGATTGAGCCATGGCGGAGCCATGGTGATGGACGACAACGCTGCGAGGCGCGTGCCCCAGCCCCGTGACGCCGCCCCCCGATTGCCGGTTGGTCCAAGCACGCGGACGGGATGAGAGGGACCGGCAGAACGGGTCGCGACACCCTCCCTGCCGGTCCCTCCAAGGGCAGCACGAGTAACGAGAGTTCCCTATGACAGCTGACAGCACTCCGGCGCTCGTGCAGAACGCGGATGCGGACACCGACGGTTCGGCTCACGCCGGGCCGTCGGCCCCCGCCCGCGGCCCACGGGCGCGCAACACCAAGGCCTATCTCCAGTACGTGGCAGCCAAGATCGCGGGAGCGGTCGTCTCACTGTTCGCCGTTCTGGTCACCAGCTTCTTCCTCTTCCGGCTCATTCCCAGCGACCCTGTGAAGCAGATGACCGGCGGCCGCCGTGTCTCCGCCGAGCAACTGGATTCGCTCAGACACCAGTTCGGCCTCGACCAGCCGCTCTGGAAGCAGTTCACGAGTTACGTGGGTGACGCGCTGACCGGCGACTTCGGTACCTCGTTCCAGTTCCACGCCCCCGTCATCGACAAGATCACCGAGGCGCTCCCGGCAACGCTGCTGCTCACCGGCACGGCATACGTCCTCTACACGGCGCTCGGCATCTGGCTGGGCACCCGTACGGCCTGGCGCAACGGCTCCCGCAGCGACCGCTTCAACACCGCGTTCGCGCTCACGCTCTACTCAGTGCCGTCGTTCTGGCTCGGCCTCCTGCTCATCATCGTCTTCTCGGTGGGCATCGGCCCGATCCCCGGCATGTTCCCGACGGGGGGCCTGGAGTCGGGCGGGGAGACCGGCTTCGCGTACGTCATCGATGTCGCCCATCACCTGGTGCTTCCCGTGATCACACTGGTAGCGGTCGGCTATGCGCAGACGCTTCTCGTGATGCGTTCCTCGCTCCTCGACGAAATGGGCAGCGACTATCTGACGACGGCCCGCGCAAAGGGGCTCCGTGACGATGTCGTACGGCGCAAGCACGCCGTCCCGAACGCGATGCTGCCGACATTCACCCTGATGTTCGTGAACCTGGGGCATGTGGTGGCGGGCCAGATCCTGGTGGAGACGGTGTTCTCCTGGCCCGGTCTCGGCGGTCTCTTCTACCAGGGGCTGAGCGTTCCCGACCTTCCCCTCGTCCAAGGGCTGTTCTTCGTCTTCGCCACTGCGGTGATCCTGGCGAACACCCTCGCCGACGTGCTGTATCCGCTGCTCGATCCCCGGGTGGGCCGATGACGACCGAACCATTGCCCGTGCAGAACGAAGCGGGCGTGACCACGAACCCGCGCGCCCTGGCCCGGGCCCGTAAGCGCCAGTCCCTGGCCCGCTTCTGGCGGGAGTACCGCACACACCGGGGCGGCCTGTGGGGGCTGGGCGGGCTCATCCTGATCGCGCTGATCGCCGTGTTCGCGCCCGCGCTGGCCGGCGCCGACTCGCAGAGCGTCACCGCCGCACCGGGCGGCGCCCTCGAATCGCCCAGCGGAGAATTCCCACTCGGTACCGACCAGTTCGGACGCAGCGTCCTGGCACTCCTGGTGTGGGGTGCGCGCGTCTCGCTCACCGTGGGGCTGCTCGCCGCCTTCCTGTGCGTGGCGATCGGCACGGTTGTCGGGATCGTCGCGGGCCACTTCCACGGCTGGTACTCGACGGTTCTGATGCGCGTCACCGACTGGTTCCTGGTGATGCCGACCCTGGTTCTCGCGATCGCGCTCGCCACCGTGATGGACCGCTCCATCTGGACGATCATCATCGCGATCGGCGTCACGACCTGGCCGACCACGGCCCGGCTCGTCCGTGCCCAGACACTCGCCGTGGAGTCACGCCCGTACATCGAGCGTGCCCGCGCGCTGGGCGGCGGGCACGGGCACATCATGACCCGCCACGTGCTGCCGAACGTGATGCCCCTGGTGCTCGCGCAGACCACACTCGTGATCTCCAGCGCAATCCTCACCGAGGCCACGCTCGCCTTCCTCGGCCTCGGCGACCCGACCATCACCTCCTGGGGCGGCATGCTCCAGGACGCACGTGAGGCGGGCGCGGTGAGCGCGGGCGACTGGTGGTACCTGGCACCGCCCGGTGTCGCCATCGCCCTGGTGGCCCTGTCGTTCACTTTGTGCGGCCGCGCGATCGAGTCCGTCCTCAACCCCAGACTGGGGGTGGCCCGTTGAATACACCGAGTACACAGAAAGCGCCCCTGCTGGACGTCCGCGACCTCTCGGTCACGTACGCCGGGGGTGCCCGCGCGGTCCGCGGCGTGAACCTCACCGTCGACGCGGGCCAGAAGCTCGGCATCGCCGGGGAGTCGGGCTGCGGCAAGTCCACACTGGCGCTGGCACTGCTGCGGCTGCTGCCCGCCGGGACGAAGGTCTCCGGCCGGATCCTGCTGAACGGCGAGGACGTCCTCACCATGAAGTGGGGCCAGGTCAGGGCGGTGCGCTGGGCAGGCGCCTCGATCGTGTTCCAGGGCGCGATGCATTCGCTGAACGCCGTGCACCGCATCGGTGACCAGATCGCCGAGCCGATTCTGCTGCACAGGAAGGCCACCCCGTCCGGGGCGAAGAAGAAGGTGGGCGAACTACTGGAGCAGGTGGGACTGCCGGCCTCCCGCGCCGGCTCCTACCCGCACGAGCTCTCCGGGGGCCAGCGACAGCGCGTGATGATCGCGATGGCGCTCGCCTGCGATCCGGGCCTGATCATCGCCGACGAGCCGACGACCGCCCTCGATGTGATGATCCAGGCCCAGATCCTGCGCCTGATCGAGCAACTGGTGTCCGAACAGGACCTGGGCCTGATCATGATCAGCCATGACCTGGCCGTGCTCTCCGACACCTGTGACCGGCTCGCGGTGATGTACGCGGGCCGGGTGGTGGAGGAGGGCCCGGCGTCCCGGGTCTACGAGGACGCGCGCCATCCCTACAGCAAGGCGCTGTCGGGCGCGTTCCCGCGCATCGGGGACCCGGCGTCCCGGTTCGCGCCCCGCGGGCTGCCCGGCGATCCGCCTGACCCGTCGGCACTGCCCGCCGGCTGCACCTTCCATCCGCGCTGCCCGGTGGCGCTGGACTCCTGCGCCACGCAGGACCAGGAGCTGCGGGAGTTGGACGCCCTGCGGCGGGCCGCCTGTGTGCTGGTGGAGCCGGGGGCGGCCGGCGCCGCGCCCCGGAAGGGTGCCGAGGAAGCAAGGAGCACGACATGACCACCCCCACTCCCCTGCTCAGCGCGGAGGAACTGAAGGTAGCCTTCCCCGGCCGACGCGGAGCCGCGACAGCGCGCGCGGTGGACGGTGTCGACCTGGACATCCGGCCCGGCGAGATCGTCGCGCTGGTCGGCGAGTCCGGGTGCGGCAAGACGACGCTTGCACGTTCCCTGCTGGGGCTCGTCCCCCCGACGTCCGGCCGGGTCACGTTCGGCGGCGACCCGCTCGACTACTCGGGCCGTGCCCTGAAGGCGTACCGCAAGCGCGTCCAGCTCGTACTGCAGGACCCCAGCGGCTCGCTGAACCCACGGCACACGGTGTACGACGCGGTCGCGGAGGGACTGCGGATCCACGGGTACGCGGGTGATGAGCGGACGGCGGTCGCGGAGGCGCTGTCGCGGGCGGGGCTGCGGCCTCCCGAGCGGTTCTTCCTGCGCTATCCGCACGAGCTGTCGGGCGGGCAGCGCCAGCGCGTCGTGATCGCGGGCGCCCTCGTCCTGGAACCGGAACTCATCGTTGCCGACGAACCCGTGGCCTCGCTCGACGCCTCGGTGCGCGGTGAGATCCTGGCCCTGCTTCTGCAACTGAGGGATGAACTGGGGCTGTCCGCGCTGGTGGTCACGCACGACCTGGGGCTGGCGTGGAACATCGCCGACCGGGTCGCGGTGATGTATCTCGGCCGGATCGTGGAGACGGGCGAGGTCGAGCAGATCCTCACGGCTCCGCAGCATCCGTACACCCAGGCACTGCTGTCCGTGCTGCCTGAGGCCGAGGGCGATCCGGTGATCCTCACGGGCGAGCCGCCGGACCCGACCAAGGTGCCGTCCGGCTGCCGGTTCCATGCCCGCTGCCAGGTCCTCGCGTCGGGCGAGGCCGAGCGGGCGGGGGTGGCGGATGCCTGCCGTACCAAGGATCTTCCGGTGCTCGCCGGCAGCGGGGAGACGCAGGTGGCGTGCCACTGGGCGCGCGCGAGGGCGGGCGTGGAGGTGTAAGGCCTGCCGGCAATGGGGGGTGGGTGAAGGAGCGGGGCTGGGGTGCGTGCATCGCGAGGCGGAGGATTGAGCCATGGCGAATGGGGCCTCCCCTGCTCGAGCGAAGCCGAGAGCTCGGGGAACATGGTGAGGGACGACAACGCCGCGAGGTGCGTGCCCCAGCCCCGTGACGCCGCCCCCCAATTGCCGGTCGGTGCAAGGCCGATCACGCCCTGTACGGCTGGGGCCGGGACCGCTGCCCGCGGTTCCGGCCCGAGGCGTACCCGACGTAGGTCAGCCGCGGTCGTGCGCCGCGATCAGCTCGCCGGCCCGCTTCACATCGGCGGCCATCGCCACCAGCAGGTCCTCTATCGAGTCGAACTTCTGCATACCGCGGACGTACGCGAGGAAGTCGACAGAGACATGGAGCCCGTACAGATCAAGACCGACGCGGTCGATCGCGTACGCCTCGACCGTCCGCTCCGTGCCGTCGAACTGCGGGTTCGTGCCGACCGAGATCGCGGCGGGCATCGCCTCGTCGTCCACGTTCAGCCAGCCCGCGTACACGCCGTCGGCGGGGATCGCGGTGTGCGGCAGCGTCTCCACGTTCGCCGTCGGAAAGCCCAGTGCGCGGCCGCGCTGCGCGCCGCGGACGACGATGCCCTCGACCCGGTGCGGGCGGCCCAGGACCTCGGCGGCGCCCGCCACATCGCCCTCGGCGACGAGCCTGCGGGTGAGGGTGGAGGAGAACGGCTCGCCGCCGCCCGCCTCGCCGCTCAGAACCAGATCGATGACCTCGACGCCGTAGTCGTACGTCGCGCCGAACTCGGTGAGCAGCTGCACGTTCCCCGCGGCCCTGTGACCGAAACGGAAGTTGGGGCCCTCGATGACGAGCTGCGCATGCAACTTGTCGACCAGCACCTTCACGATGAAGTCGGCGGGCGCCAGCTTCGAGAACTCGGTGGTGAACGGCAGGATCAGCAGCGCATCCACGCCCAGTGCGGCCATCAGCTCCGCGCGCCGGTGGTGCGGGGCGAGCAGGGGCGGGTGGCTGCCGGGCCTTACGACCTCGCTGGGGTGCGGGTCGAAGGTCACGACGACCGACGGCACGCCGAGCTCGCGCGCCCGGTCGACGGCTCTGCCGATGATCAGCTGGTGTCCGCGGTGCACCCCATCGTAGGAGCCGATGGTGACGACGCTGCGCCCCCAGTCCTGGGGGATGTCCTCCAAGCCACGCCAGCGCTGCACTGTGACCGCTCCTCGCCCGAACCTGTGTACGTGGGTGTATCTCTTATGCAGGTCTAAGACTGCCATGCCCCCGACCCGCGGCCCGCATCGGCATCGGCATCGCGGTGGAGACCGCCTCCACGGTCCGCCGCGCACTGGGGCCGGAACGGAGGGGCGGTGCAGTGCGGGCGGGCAGAACCCGGGCAAGTCCGTCGACTGCTCCATGGCCGGCCACGACTGTGCCGCGGTAGTCCGCGACGAACCCGGTCCCTCGCAGCCGGCCGGCCGGATCGCAGATGCGTACCAGCGTCGACCGGTCCCCTCTTCCCATGGTCCGACGTGAGGTCGGCGATGATCGGCGCGAGAAGAACTCGGAGCAAAAGCGCCCCCAAGTGCACCCCTGAGTCACTCCGAGCGCCTGCCCATTCAGGTGATTCAGCGGGTTCCGGTGGACAGACACCAGAGGGGGGATCGTGGAGCGGGCACGGGGGCTGCCCGCTCCACGATGGGGAACCGGATCAAGGACGGGCGGAACCCGTCCCGTCAGGCGAAGACGGCGAGGCTCTTGGCCTTGCCCTTCTGCTCCTCCACGAGCACCAGGAAGGTCCCGTCGGGCCCGAAGACCGCGACCGGCCCCGGCGGGTAGGAGGGCATGTCCAGCCGCACGCCGTTCAGCAGCAGCTTGGCCCGCTTCTCGTCCACGTCCCAGCGCGGGAACGCCGCGGCGGCGGCCTCCGCGACCGGCATCACAGTCAGCTTCTCCTGATGCTGATCGAGCGTCCGCGCCGCATCGAGACCGTACGGACCGACGCGGGTGCGCCGCAGCGCGGTCAGATGCCCGCCGACGCCGAGCCCGGCACCGAGATCGCGAGCAAGAGCACGGATGTACGTACCGGAGGAGCAGACGACGGAGACGACCAGGTCGACGACCGGGGTCCCGTCCTCCGCGACCGCCTCACGGACGTCGTAGACGTTGAAGGACGAGATGGTCACCGGCCGGGCCGGGATCTCGAACTCCTCGCCGCCGCGCACCCGGGCGTACGACCGCTTGCCGTCGATCTTGATGGCGCTGACCTTGGACGGCACCTGCATGATCGCGCCGGTCAGTGCCGCGACACCCGCGTCGATGCCCTCACGCGTGACCCCCGACGCGTCGGTGGACGATGTGATCTCACCCTCCGCGTCGTCCGTGACGGTGTCCTGACCGAGGCGGATCGTGCCGAGGTACTCCTTCTCGGTCAGCGCCAGGTGACCGAGCAGCTTGGTGGCCTTCTCGACGCCGAGCACGAGAACGCCCGTCGCCATCGGGTCCAGCGTGCCGGCGTGGCCGACGCGGCGGGTGCGGGCGATGCCGCGCATCTTGGCGACGACGTCGTGCGAAGTGAAGCCGGACGGCTTGTCGACGATGACAAGGCCGCTCTCCCGTCGCCCGCCGCCCTTGCCCGAGGTCGCTTCGCTCCCGCTCCTCTGACCGGGCGTCTTGTTCTGCTGTGTCATTCGGAGGCTGAGTCCTCGTTCTCGTCGGACTCGTCGGCCGCATCCTCCGGCTTGCGGTACGGGTCCGCGTCGCCCGCGTACTTCGCACCGGTCGACACCTCGCGCACCTGCGCGTCCTTGGCCCGCGCCCTGTCGAGGAGGTCCTCGATGGTGCGTGCGTTGTCCGGCAGGGCGTCGGGGACGAAGGCCAGGGTCGGCGTGAACCGGACCCCGGTCTGCCGGCCGACCTCGGACCGGAGCACGCCCTTGGCGCTCTCCAGCGCCGCGGCGGAGGCCGCCCGCTCCTCGTCGTCGCCGTAGACCGTGTAGAAGACCGTGGCCTCCCGCAGGTCGCCGGTTACCCGGGCGTCCGTGATCGTCACGAATCCGAGCCGCGGATCCTTGATACGCCGGTCCAGGGTCTCCGCGACCACGACCTGAATGCGATCGGCCAGCTTTCGGGCCCGCGCGTTGTCGCTCACCGGTCCGTCACTCTTCCTTCTGGGGTTGCTTACAGTCCGACGCTTCCGACGTCCTGCGTTTCCGCGTCGGACGACTTCACGTCGAGCAGTTCTGACGTTGTTCAGTCTTCGTCGCTGTGCAGCCGCCGCCGAACCGACAGCAGCTCCACCTCGGGCCGGGCGGCCACCAGCCGCTCGCACCGGTCCAGTACGTCCGTGAGGTGTCCGGTGTCCCCGGAGACCACGGCAAGACCGATCTCGGCCCTGCGATGGAGATCCTGTCCACCCGTCTCCGCCGCACTCACCGCGTACTTGCGCTGGAGCTCGGCAACGATCGGACGGACGATGGAGCGTTTCTCCTTCAACGACCGTACGTCGCCGAGGAGCAGATCGAAGGACAGTGTCCCCACATACATGGATGTCCGGATGTCCCGCCGGTTCGGGTTCGCGCCCTGCCAGCGCTTGGCAGGGACACAAGAACCGTACACGGAACGGCCGGGGCCGATCGACGGGAATACGACCCGTCGACCGGCCCCGACTGTTGAGGTACGGGTCAGCCTCGCGGCTTCTCGCGCATCTCGTACGTCGCGATGACGTCGTCGATCTTGATGTCGTTGAAGTTTCCGAGGTTGATACCGCCCTCGAAGCCTTCGCGGATCTCGGTGACGTCGTCCTTGAAGCGGCGCAGACCGGAGATGTTGAGGTTCTCCGCGATGACCTTGCCATCGCGCAGCAGGCGCGCCTTGGTGTTGCGCTTGACCTCGCCGGACCGGACCAGCACACCGGCGATGTTGCCCAGCTTGGACGAGCGGAAGATCTCGCGGATCTCCGCCGTACCGAGCTCGACCTCTTCGTACTCCGGCTTCAGCATGCCCTTGAGGGCTGCTTCGATCTCTTCGATCGCCTGGTAGATGACCGAGTAGTACCGGACGTCCACACCTTCGCGCTCGGCCATCTGCTGCGCACGCCCTGCGGCGCGCACGTTGAAGCCGATCACGATGGCGTCGGAGCCGGTCGCCAGGTCGATGTCCGACTCGGTGACGGCACCCACACCGCGGTGCAGGACCCGGATGTCGACCTCGTCACCGACGTCGAGCTGGAGCAGCGAGGACTCGAGAGCCTCCACCGAACCGGACGCGTCGCCCTTGATGATGAGGTTGAGTTCCTGGACCAGACCGGCCTTGAGCGCCTCGTCGAGGTTCTCCAGGGAGAACCGGACACCCTTGCGGGCGAAATTGGCGTTGCGCTCACGAGCGGCACGCTTCTCGGCGATCTGACGGGCCGTACGGTCCTCGTCGACCACCAGGAAGTTGTCGCCGGCACCCGGGACGTTGGTGAGACCCAGCACGAGGACGGGGGTCGACGGACCCGCTTCCTCGACGTTGTTGCCGTTGTCGTCGAGCATCGCCCGGACACGGCCGTACGCGTCGCCGACCACCATCGTGTCACCGATGCGCAGCGTGCCGCGCTGGACCAGGACGGTCGAAACGGCACCGCGGCCGCGGTCGAGGTGGGACTCGATCGCAATACCCTGCGCGTCCTGCTCCGGGTTGGCCCGCAGGTCGAGCGAGGCGTCCGCGGTCAGGACCACGGCCTCCAGCAGCTGGTCGATGTGGAGACCCTGCTTGGCGGAGATGTCGACGAACATCGTGTCGCCGCCGTACTCCTCGGCCACCAGCCCGAACTCGGTGAGCTGACCGCGCACCTTGGTCGGGTCGGCACCCTCGACGTCGATCTTGTTGACCGCGACCACGATCGGCACGTCGGCCGCCTTGGCGTGGTTCAGCGCCTCGATCGTCTGGGGCATCACACCGTCGTTCGCCGCCACCACGAGGATCGCGATGTCGGTGGACTTCGCACCACGGGCACGCATGGCGGTGAACGCCTCGTGACCCGGGGTGTCGATGAAGGTGATCCTGCGGTCCTCACCGTTGACCTCGGAGGAGACCTGGTACGCACCGATGTGCTGCGTGATGCCGCCGGCCTCGCCCGCAACGACGTTCGTCTTGCGGATCGCGTCCAGCAGTCGGGTCTTACCGTGGTCGACGTGACCCATGACGGTCACGACCGGCGGACGCGAGACCAGAGCCTCTTCGCCGCCCTCGTCCTCGCCGAACTCGATGTCGAAGGACTCGAGCAGCTCGCGGTCCTCCTCCTCGGGGCTGACGATCTCGAGGACGTAGTTCATCTCCTCGGCCAGCAGCTTCAGCGTCTCGTCCGAGACCGACTGCGTGGCGGTGACCATCTCGCCGAGGTTCATCATCACGGCGACGAGCGACGCCGGGTTGGCGTTGATCTTCTCCGCGAAGTCGGTGAGGGAGGCACCGCGCGACAGACGGACAGCCTGCCCGTTGCCGCGGGGCAGCATGACGCCGCCCACCGACGGGGCCTGCATGGCCTCGTACTCCTGGCGCCTCTGCCGCTTCGACTTGCGACCACGACGTGCGGGACCGCCGGGACGGCCGAACGCGCCCTGTGTGCCACCACGACCACCGGGGCCGCCGGGACGTCCACCGAAGCCGGGACGACCGCCGAAGCCGCCGCCACCACCGGGACGGCCTGCGCCGCCACCGCCACCGCCGCCACCGGGACGACCGGCGAAGCCGCCGCCACCGCCACCGGGACCGGCCGGACGACCGGCGAAGCCGCCGCCGGGACGACCTGCACCGCCGCCGGGACGACCTGCGCCACCACCGGGACCACGGCCACCGCCGGGGCCACCACCGGGACGCGGGCCTGCAGCGGGACGCTGCGGCATCATGCCCGGGTTCGGACGGTTACCACCGGGCGCACCGCCCGGACGCGGAGCCTGTGGACGGGGCATGCCGCCCGGAGTCGGACGGGCACCGCCCTGGCCCTGCGGACGCGGGGCGCCGCCGGGGCCGCCCTGCGGACGCGGGGCGCCGGAACGCTCCTGACCGCCACCGGGGCGCGGGGCGCCACCGGGACGGGGCGCCTGCGGACGGGCCATGCCCGTCGAGCCACCGGAGGTGAAGGGGTTGTTGCCCGGACGGGGACCGGCCGGACGGGCGCCGCCGGGGCGCGGGGCACCCTGGCCTGCGGGACGGGCCGGACGGTCGCCGCCACGCTCGCCACCACGGCCGCCGTCACGCTGACCGCCGGCCGGGGCCGGACGGGCGGGGCGAGGACCGGGGGTGGCACCCGCGGGGCGCGGGGCCTGCTGCGGCGCGGCCGGCTGGGCCGGGGCCGGGGCGGAGAACTCTGCCGCGGGCACCGGGGTGACCGGAGCGGGCTTCGGCGCGGGCTTCGGGCCCGGACGCGGGCCCGCCGACGGCGCGGAAGGCGCGACAGCGGAAGGGGTGCTGCTGGGGGCCTGGGCTGCGACCGGCTTGGGGGCCGGGGCACCGGGCTTCGGGGCAGCGGGACGTGCCGCAGCGGCCGGGGAGGGCGCTGCGGGCTTTGCGGGCGCGGCCTTGCGGGGCGCGCCAGGCTTCGCAGCGGACTTGCCGGCGTTACCGCCGGGCCCCTGCAGTGCGTCAGTCAACTTGCGTACAACCGGCGCCTCGATCGTCGAGGACGCCGAACGGACGAATTCACCGAGTTCTTGGAGCTTGGCCATGACGACCTTGCTCTCGACGCCGAACTCCTTGGCGAGTTCGTATACCCGGACCTTAGCCACTTCGCTCCTTATAGGTCCGGGTTACCGCCGGACCGTCGCTACTTCATGGGCGTACTCATCGCGTACTCATCGAGTGCTCATCGCAATCTCGACCTACTTCCAACTCGCGAGGTACCTGACCGCACGGGGTCCCGTGCCGTTCTCGTTTCTTACGGTGTCACCCGTTCGACATACCGCTGCAGTGCCGCGGAATCGAACGGCCCCTTGGCCTTGAAGGCCCGGGGGAATGCCCGACGGCGAACCGCCAGGTCGAGACAGACAGTGACGGGGTGCACATACGCACCCCGGCCGGGCAGCGTACCGCGAGGATCGGGGACGCATGCGTCCTCATCCACCACGATGCGCAGCAGCTCGCTCTTGGCCGCTCGCTCCCGGCATCCCACACAGGTTCGCTCAGGGCAAGCGCGGGCGTGCGTCCGGCCAGACACGGTTAAGTCTACCTCCCCGCACCGACCTCACCCCTTTGGGGCAAAAATCGAACGGACGTTGTCGTGATCTCAGCGGCATTCCGCCTGGATTTATTCCCCGGGACCGGCATCGGCCCCGTACTCCGGACCCGGGCCCAGCCGGTCTCCGGACCGTTGTGGTCCATCGTCCGGACGGGCGCCGGGTCCACTCCTCGGACGGGAGCCGGTCCCGTACCGGTTCAGCCGCGCTCGGACCGGTCCCGGGCCCGCTCGGCCCGCTCACGGTCGGCGATGTCCCGCTCGGCGTCGGTCTCGGTGTCCGGACGGATGTCGATGCGCCAGCCGGTGAGGCGGGCGGCGAGGCGGGCGTTCTGGCCCTCCTTGCCGATGGCGAGCGAGAGCTGGTAGTCGGGGACCGTGACCCGGGCGGACCGCGCTCCGAGGTCCACGACCTCGACCTTGCTCACCCGGGCGGGCGACAGCGCGTTGGCAACCATCTCGGCCGGGTCGTCCGACCAGTCCACGATGTCGATCTTCTCGCCGTGCAGCTCGGCCATGACATTACGTACCCGGCCGCCCATCGGGCCGATGCAGGCGCCCTTGGCGTTCAGGCCCGAGCGGGTCGAACGGACCGCGATCTTGGTGCGGTGGCCGGCCTCGCGGGCGATCGCGCAGATCTCGACGGAACCGTCGGCGATCTCCGGGACCTCCAGCGCGAAGAGCTTCTTGACCAGGTTGGGGTGCGTCCGCGAGAGGGTCACGGACGGACCGCGGACGCCCTTGGCGACCCGCACGACGTACGTACGCAGCCGCAGCCCGTGGGTGTACTCCTCGCCCGGCACCTGCTCCTGCACCGGCAGGATCGCTTCGAGCTTTCCGATGTCGACCAGGACGTTCTTCGGGTCCTTGCCCTGCTGGACGACACCGGTGACGACATCGCCCTCGTGGCCCGCGTATTCGCCGAACGTCTTGTCGTCCTCGGCGTCGCGCAGCCGCTGCAGGATGACCTGCTTGGCGGTGGTCGCGGCGATCCGTCCGAAGCCGGACGGGGTGTCGTCGAACTCCTTCGGCACCTGGCCCTCTTCGAGGTCGGCCGGGTCCTCCTTCGCCCACACCGTCACATGGCCGCGCTCGTTGAGCTCCACGCGCGCACGGCGGTAGCTCCCGTCGGTGCGGTGGTAGGCGATGAGGAGGGCCGACTCGATCGCCCCGACGAGCACGTCGAAGGGGATCTCCTTGTCCTGTGCCAAGCCCTTCAAGAGCTTCACATCGATGTCCACGGCTACGCCTCCTCTTCCTTCTTGTCCTTGCGGTTGAATTCGATCTCCACGCGCGCCTTGGCGATCCCGTCGAAGGGGATCCGGCGGGACGTGGGCTTGCGGCCCTTGACGCCCGGCACTTCGAGGTCGAGCCCCTCGTCGTCGACAGCGATGATGCGGGCGACCAGCTCGCCGCCCTCACGCAGCTGCAGCTTGGCCAGGCGACCGGTGGCGCGTACGTAGTGGCGGTGCTCCGTGAGCGGACGGTCGGCACCGGGAGAGCTCACTTCGAGGACGTACTCGTCCTCACCCATCGCGTCGGTCTCGTCGAGCTTCTCGGAGATCGCGCGGCTCAGCTCCGCGCAGGCGTCGAGCTCCACGCCCTCGTCGGAATCCACGACGATGCGCAGCACACGTCTGCGGCCGGCCCGGGACACCTCGATCTCTTCAAGATCCAGCTGCTTGGCGCTGACGAGCGGTTCGAGCAGCCCGCGCAGCCTTTCGCTCTGGGTGGTGCTCATCCGGGTGACTCCTCGGCCGCGTGTGCTGTTGTGTGGTTCGTCGCGTGTCAGGTCAAAGCGTATCCGGTCCCGAGGGGTGTTGCCGTCCGCCGACCGCTCAGCCGCAGGTACGCTCGCCTGCGGTGATCACTTCAGGACAGATCCAGTCAGGACAGATCAACGCCCGAAGGAGAACAGGTGCGGCGCACGGGGACGACGCGCAGGGGTGCGCTCACCGTAACGGGGGCGATCGCCCTGGGGGCGGCGCTGGCCGGCTGCGGGGACGGCGACAGCGGCGCGGGCCGAAAGGGTTCTGCGCCGGCCGGTGCGCGGGACGCGGCGGCCAAGGCGGAGAACACGCTGCGGATGACGGCCGCGCGGACGAGCGGCACCCTGCTCGCCCAGTACGAGCAGGTCGTCACGGCCCATCCGGCGACCGCGGCAGGGCTCGCACCGCTGCGGGACGCCGTACGGGCCCATACGGAGGCGCTGTCACCCGGGGCGGACAGGACGGTGCGGCCGGGCGCCGGCGAAACCGCGGGCACGACCGGGATGCGCGGCGCGGACCGGGCACCGGCCGTTTCGGGTCGACCCGCCCCCTCGGGTTCGCCCACCGTTCCGGGTTCGCCCGCCGCCGACGCCAAGACCGCTGTCAAGGAACTGGCGGCGGCGGAACGCCGCACCGCTGACGCCCACACGGCGACGCTCCTGACAGCCCCACCCGAGCTGGCCCGGCTGCTCGCGTCGATCGCGGCCGCCGGCGCAGCCCACGCCTATCTGCTGACCGAACTGGCCAAGGAGACCTCGTCATGAGTGCGCAGACGCTGCAGGCGGCGCAGGCGTCGCTCGCCGCCGAGCATGCGGCGGTGTACGGATACGGGGTGATCGGCGGCCGGGTCACCGGCGGCCGCCGGGCGGAGGCGACGGCCGCCTACCGCCTGCACCGGGCCCGGCGCGACGCACTGGTGCGGACCGTACGCGACCTGGGCGGTGAGCCGGTGGCGGCGGAGTCCGCGTACGCTCTGCCGTTCGCGGTGCCGGATTCGGCAGCAGCGGTGAAGCTCGCCGCCCTGCTGGAGGACCGGATCGCGGGCGTCTACTCCGATCTCGTACGGGCTGCCGGGGGGCAGCTCAGGCGAGAAGCCGCGGACGCACTGCGGGAGGCCGCGGTGCGTGCGGTCCGCTGGCGGGGCAGCGGCGTAACCTTTCCCGGACTCACCGAGCGGTCCGCCGACGGCCCCGCCTGAGCGGGCGGGCCCGCAGGGCTGATGCGACGGGCAGGACCGGAGCGAGCCCGGGACCGGTCCGACGGACGTGACCGCCGCGAAGACCGGGACCGGTCCGACGCACTCAAGAAGGCTCTGAAAGGGAACACAGCACGTATGGGTTTCGAACCGCCGCAGCGTCTGGTGCGAGCGCTCGGCGAGGTGCACGGGGAGACGGCCGCCGCCGACTGGCTCGCGCGGCTCCCCGAGCTGATCGACGAGTCGCTGTCCGCCAACGGGCCGGAGCTGGCTGTCGAGCGTGTGGCTGCCCCGGGTGGGCGCAGCAGCCTGGTTCTGCTGGTGCGCCGCGCCGACGGCACTCCGGCCGTGCTCAAGATCGCTCCCGCCGGTGCGGCGCCCGATCTGGAGCGGGCGGCGCTGGCGCACTGGAACGGCTGGGGAGCGGCCCGGCTTCTCGGCTCCGGCGGCGGCGCGCTGCTGCTGGAACGGCTGCATCCCGAGGTGTCGCTGCGATCGCTGCCGGAGGCGAAGGCACTCCTGGAGGCGGCGGGTACGGTACGACGGCTGTGGGTCGAGCCGCCCAGCGGGCACTCCTTCGAGACGGTCGCCGAGCGGACCGGCCGGTGCACGGACCCGATGCGGGCCGCCGCCGCGGCCGACCCGGCGCTCGAACCGCTTGTCTCCGCGGCCCTGGCCGCGCGGGAGGAGCTCGTCGCCCACTCCCCCGAAGTCCTGCTGCTGCACGGCAATTTCCGCCAGAGCAAGGTGCTGGCGGGGGAACGGGCGCCCTGGCTGACGGTCGGCCCTGAACCGCTGGTCGGCGAGCGTGCCTACGACCTGGCGCGGCTGGTACGGGACCGGGTGGAGGACCTCATCGCCTCCCCGGGCGGCCCCGTGACGGCCCGTCGCCGGATCAACAAGCTCGCGGATTCACTGGACGTGGACCGGGAACGGCTCCACGGCTGGACGTTGTTCCGTGCGGTGGAGTCGGGCACCCGCGCGCTGACCGTCGGCCGCCGTCAGGAAGGCGAACTGTCGCTGGAATTCGCGGGCTGGCTGTAGGGCCCCGGCCCCGCAGAACAGCCGAAGGCCGCCGTGCTGTCGGACAGCACGGCGGCCTTCGGTGTTTCCGGGTGTCAGCCCTGGGCCACGAGACGGGCGATCGCCTCGTCGACCGTGAGCTCCTCGCGCTCGCCCGTACGGCGGTCCTTGAGCTCCAGGACGCCCTCGGCCGAGCGGCGGCCCGCGACCAGGATCTTCGGGACACCGATCAGCTCAGCGTCGGTGAACTTCACACCGGGCGAGACGCCCGCACGGTCGTCGACCAGGACCCGCACGCCCGCGGCGCCGAGCTTCTCGGCGACGTCGAGGGCCAGCTCGGTCTGGAGCGCCTTGCCCGCAGCGACCAGGTGGACGTCGGCCGGGGCGATCTCACGGGGCCAGCAGAGACCCTGCTCGTCGGCGGTCTGCTCGGCGAGAGCGGCAACGGCGCGGGAGACGCCGATGCCGTACGAGCCCATGGTGACCCGGACCGGCTTGCCGTTCTGGCCGAGCACATCGAGCTGGAACGCGTCCGCGAACTTGCGGCCCAGCTGGAAGATGTGGCCGATCTCGATGGCACGGTCCAGCTTGAGGCCGGTGCCGCACTTGGGGCACGGGTCGCCCTCCTCGACCACGACGACATCGAGGTAGTCGTCGACCTCGAAGTCGCGGCCGCAGACGACGTTCTTCGCGTGGGTGCCGGGCTTGTTGGCGCCGGTGATCCAGGCGGTGCCGGGGGCGATGCGCGGGTCGGCGATGTAGCGAACCTTCTCCAGACCCTGCGGGCCGACATAGCCACGTACCAGGTCGGGACGGCCCTCGAAGTCCTCTGCGGTGACCAGTTCGACCACGGCGGGGGCGAGGTGCTCGCCGAGCTTGCCGAGGTCGACCTCGCGGTCGCCGGGCACGCCCACGGCGACGATTTCGCCGTCGACCTTGACCAGGAGGTTCTTCAGCGTCGCGGAGGCCGGGACATCGAGGTGCGCCGCGAGCGTCTCGATGGTCGGGGTGTCGGGGGTGTCCAGCTCCTCGACAAGGCCGTGCGCCGAGCCGTCCACGGGGGTGGCCTTGAAGGTCACGGCCTCCGTGTTGGCCGCGTAGTCGCAGGCGGGGCAGTCGACGAAGGTGTCCTCACCGGCCGGGGCGGGAGCCAGGAACTCCTCGGACGCCGAGCCGCCCATCGCACCGGAGACCGCCGAGACGATGCGGTGGTCGAGACCGAGCCGCTCGAAGATGCGGATGTAGGCGGCGCGGTGCAGCTGGTAGGCCTCGATGAGACCCTCGTCGGTGGTGTCGAAGGAGTACGAGTCCTTCATCTGGAACTCGCGGCCGCGCAGCACACCGGCGCGGGGGCGCGCCTCGTCGCGGTACTTGGTCTGGATCTGGTACAGGATCACGGGCAGGTCCTTGTAGGACGTGATCTGATCCTTGACGACCTGGGTGAAGATCTCTTCGTGGGTGGGGCCGAGGAGGTACTCGGCGCCCTTGCGGTCCTTGAGCCGGAAGAGCAGGTCGCCGTACTCGTCGTAGCGGCCGCTCGCGTCGTACGACTCCTTGGGCAGCAGTGCGGGCAGCAGTACTTCCTGGCCGCCGATGGCGTCCATCTCCTCGCGCACGACGCGGGTGATGTTCTCCAGGACCTTCTTGCCCAGGGGCAGCCAGGTCCAGATGCCGGCCGCGGTGCGACGTACGTAACCGGCCCGGACGAGCAGCTTGTGGTTGAGCGTCTCGGCGTCCGCCGGGTCGTCGCGCAGTGTCTTGATCATCAATCGGGACATGCGCTGGACCTGGGCCATGATGAACTCCTGCTTGGAAGGGTGATGTGCAGGAGGTTAGCCGGGTGGCGGGGGCGGGCGGAAATCGATTGGTTCAGCCCCGGTCCCGGCGGCGCAGCGGAAGAGGCGCTCCCATCACCGCATACGGCTTGGGAGCGCTGGGAAACAGCACCTGCCGGGCCAGGTCCCGGTAGCCGAGGGTGCGATACAGACCACGTGCCGGACTCTCCGTGTCGATGGCGGAGAGGATGGAGCGCGGCTGATCGACGGCGTCCGTGATGGTGGTGATCAGGGCGCGGCCGATGCCCCGGTTCTGGAACTCCGGATGGACATGCAGTTCGGTGATCACGAAGGAGTCGTCGAGCCAGTCCTCGGAGCCGGTGGCCCGCAGATAGGGCTCGACGACGGTGGACCACCAGTGGCCGCGTTCGTTGGGCATGCCGTAGACGAACCCGACGAGCCGGCCGGTCGCGGTGGTGGCACCGAGGGCTCGGGCGCAGGGGTGCTCGAGGTGCCTGAGGACGATATGGCGACGTACCTGGACCTCGCCGGGACCGAGGCCGAAGGCGACGGCCTGCACGGCAAGCGCCTCGTCCACCCGCGCGGCGAGATCGATCGGCCCGACCAGAACACCGGGAGTGCGGGCGCCGCCCCCTGAATCAGCTGCCATGCGCCGAACCCTACTGTCCGCGCCGGGCTGTGGCACACGTGTCGGGAGTGCTCGCCGTTACGGGGAGGAGCGCTGCCGACGGCGGCGTCGAACGGGCACTCCGGCGAGGCCATGCCGCTCCTGGCCGCTTCGTCCCGATCAGAAGAGCACGCTCATGAACGCGCCGACCTCACGGAAACCGACCCGGGTGTATGCCCTGCGGGCCGCAGTGTTGTAGTCGTTCACGTACAGGCTGACGACCGGTGCGACATCGGCCAGTGCGTAGCGCAGGACCGCTGCCATCCCGGTCTCGGAGAGGCCGCGGCCGCGGTGTTCGGGGGCGACCCAGACGCCCTGGATCTGGCAGGCCCGCGGGGTGGCCGCGCCGATCTCCGCCTTGAAGACGACCTTGCCGTCCTCGATACGGGCGAAGGAGCGGCCGGTGCCGATGAGTTCGGCGACGCGTGCCTGGTAGAGGAGTCCGCCGTCACCGGCCAGCGGCGAAACGCCCACCTCCTCGGTGAACATCGCCACGCAGGCCGGCATCAGGACATCTATCTCGTCCTTGCGGATGCGGCGTACCAGCGGGTCGGGCGTCACACCGACGGCGGGGCTCTCGGTGACCATGAGCGGCTGGTTGGCCCTGACCTCGCGGGCGGGACCCCAGCCCGGTTCGAGCAGCCGCCAGAGCAAGGCGGTGGGCTCGGCGGGACCCACGATCGAGGAACAGCGGCGGCCGGCCCGACGGGCCCGGTCGGAGAACGCCCTGACGGCCTCGGGGGTGGCACAGATGGGTACGAGATTGGCACCGGAGTAGCAGAGCGAACGCAGTCTGCCGTCCGCGTACCAACCCCACATCTCACCGCCGAGGCGCCAGGGATCGAGCCCTGCGATCTGGACCCGGGACGTCACGAAGGCGTTGGCGACGGGGTCGCTCTCCAGGATGGCGAGCGCGGCGCCGAGGTCGCTGGGTTCGAGGACCCGGGTGGTGGTCTGCGTCAACACAAGGGGGCCTCACCATGCAGTCTGCTGATTTCCGCACTGTACCCAAAGAGGCTGGGAGGCGCCGCCCCATGGCGGTCAACAACCTCCCGGGCCCGCCGTGAGGTCTCTCACGGCTGTGCCCCGCCTGACGAGGTGTTCGTCGGACGGGGCACGGCTGCGAGTGCAGGCCTTCGGCCTCAGCTGACGGAGACCTCGGGTTCGCCGGAGGGGATGCCGTCCTTCTCCATCTGCTCGGCGATCTTCAGGGCTTCCTCGATGAGGGTCTCGACGATCTTCGACTCCGGAACCGTCTTGATGACCTCGCCCTTGACGAAGATCTGCCCCT
>NZ_JBFBCG010000055.1:0-55185 GCF_040683105.1 Streptomyces sp. NPDC051020
AGGGGCAGATCTTCGTCAAGGGCGAGGTCATCAAGACGGTTCCGGAGTCGAAGATCGTCGAGACCCTCATCGAGGAAGCCCTGAAGATCGCCGAGGGCATGGACGACGCAGGGACACCGTCGGGGGTCCCCGCCGTCACCGTGAGCTGAGACAGGACCGGAGAGGGGGCCCGAGCGTGACCATTCTGGAGACCATCAGGGGACCGCACGACCTGAAGGCGCTGAGCGGAGCGGAACTCGACGAACTCGCCGAGGAGATCAGGAGGTTCCTGGTCGAGGCAGTGGCCAGGACCGGCGGGCATCTGGGGCCCAACCTCGGGGTGGTGGAGCTGTCCATCGCCCTGCACCGGGCCTTCGACTCACCGGTGGACCGCATTCTGTGGGACACCGGGCACCAGAGCTACGTGCACAAACTGCTCACCGGGCGGCAGGACTTCTCCAAACTGCGCGTCAAGGGCGGCCTGTCCGGCTATCCCTCCCGCGAGGAGTCCGCGCACGACATCATCGAGAACTCGCACGCCTCGACCGTGCTCGGCTGGGCGGACGGCCTGGCCAAGGCGAACGAGGTGCTCGGCCGCCCCGACCATGTCGTCGCCGTCACCGGGGACGGCGCGCTCACCGGCGGCATGGCCTGGGAGGCGCTCAACAACATCGCGGCGGCCCGGGACCGGCCGCTCATCATCGTGGTGAACGACAACGAGCGCTCGTACGGCCCGACGATCGGCGGGCTCGCCGACCACCTGGCCACCCTCCGTACCACCGACGGGTACGAGCGCTTCCTGACATGGGGCAAGGACGTCCTGCAGCGCACCCCGGTGGTCGGACAGCCGCTGTACGGGTCGCTGCACGGCGCGAAGAAGGGGTTCAAGGACACCTTCGCCCCGCAGGGCATGTTCGAGGACCTGGGGCTCAAGTACGTCGGGCCGATAGACGGGCACGACATCGCAGCCGTCGAATCCGCGCTGCGCCGCGCGAAACGCTTCCACGGCCCGGTGCTGGTGCACTGCCTCACCGAGAAGGGCCGCGGCTACGCGCCCGCGCTGCGGGACGAGGCCGACCGGTTCCACACCGTCGGCGCGATGGACCCGCTGACCTGCGCACCGGTCGCCCCGATGGTGAGTCCGTCGTGGACCTCGGTGTTCGGGGACGAGATCGTCGCGATCGGCGCCGAGCGGCCGGATGTCGTCGCCATCACCGCGGCGATGCTGCACCCCGTCGGGCTGACGAAGTTCGCCGAGGCGTTCCCCGAGCGGGTCTGGGACGTCGGGATCGCCGAGCAGCACGCGACGGTCTCCGCGGCGGGGCTCGCCACCGGGGGACTGCATCCGGTCGTCGCCGTCTACGCCACCTTCCTCAACCGCGCCTTCGACCAGCTGCTGATGGACGTCGCCCTGCACCGGTGCGGGGTGACGTTCGTCCTCGACCGGGCCGGGGTCACCGGTCCCGACGGCGCCTCGCACAACGGCATGTGGGACATGTCCGTGCTCCAGGTCGTGCCCGGGCTGCGGATCGCCGCCCCGCGTGACGCGGAGCGGCTCCGGGAGGAGCTGCGCGAGGCCGTTGCAGTCGACGACGCACCGACCGTGCTGCGTTTCCCCAAGGAGTCGGTGGGGGAGCCGGTGCCGGCGGTGGGCCGCATCGGCGCCATGGACGTACTGCACCGCGCCGACGACCCCCACGTCCTCGTCGTGGCGGTCGGTGTGCTCGCCTCCGTGTGCCTGCAGGCCGCAGACCTGCTCGCGGGCGGCGGGATCCGCTGCACGGTCGTCGACCCGCGCTGGGTGAAGCCGGTCGACGAGCAGCTCGCCCCGCTCGCCGCACGTCACCGGATGGTCGCCGTCGTCGAGGACAACAGCCGGGCGGGAGGCGTCGGTTCGGCGGTCGGGCAGGCGTTGCGCGACGCCGATGTCGACGTACCCCTGCGGACCTTCGGTATCCCCGAACAGTTCCTCGCGCACGGTAAGCGTGCGGAGGTGCTGGCCGACATCGGGCTCACGCCGGTCGAGATCGCCGGCCGGATCAGCGGTGCGCTCGCCGCCAAGGAAGCGGCCCGGGGGATTGAGGAGAGCGGGGAATGAAGGACGACGGGCCCAAGGGCTTCGATCTGGCGCAGCTCCTCGCGGAACGCGGGGCCGAGCGGTACGAGCTGCACTCGAAGTACCTCAACCACCAGCTCCCGCGGATGCTGCACACCATCGGCTTCGACAAGGTGTACGAGCGGGCCGAGGGTGCCCATTTCTGGGACGCGGACGGCAACGACTACCTCGACATGCTCGCCGGCTTCGGCGTCATGGGTCTGGGTCGCCACCATCCGGTCGTCCGCAAGGCACTGCACGACGTCATGGACGCCTCGCTCGCCGACCTCACCCGCTTCGACTGCCAGCCGCTGCCCGGGCTGCTGGCCGAGAAGCTGCTCACCCACAGTCCGCATCTGGACCGGGTCTTCTTCGGCAACAGCGGTACGGAAGCCGTCGAGACCGCGCTGAAGTTCGCCCGGTACGCCACCGGGAAACCCCGCATTCTCTACTGCACCCACGCCTTCCACGGCCTGACCACCGGCTCGCTCTCGGTCAACGGCGAATCGGGCTTCCGGGATGGCTTCGCACCGCTGCTCCCCGACACCGCCGTCGAGCTCGGCGACCTCGATGCACTGCGGCGCGAACTGAAACGGGGCGATGTGGCGGCGCTCGTCGTCGAGCCGATCCAGGGGAAGGGCGTCCACGAGGCGCCGCCCGGCTACCTGCGCGCCGCACAGGAGCTGCTGCACCGACACAAGGCGCTGCTCATCGCCGACGAGGTGCAGACCGGTCTCGGCAGGACCGGTGACTTCTACGCGTACCAGCACGAGGAGGGCGTCGAACCCGATCTGGTCTGTGTCGCCAAGTCGCTCTCCGGCGGCTATGTACCGGTCGGGGCGACCCTCGGGAAGGACTGGATCTTCAGACGCGTCTATTCGTCGATGGACCGGGTCCTGGTCCACTCGGCGAGCTTCGGTTCCAATGCCCAGGCGATGGCGGCGGGGCTCGCGGTCCTGGCGGTGATGGAGGACGAGGAGACCGTCGCGAACGCTCGCCGCACCGGTGATCTGCTGCGCGAGCGGCTCGCCGCGCTCACCGGCCGCTACGAACTGCTGCACGAGGTCCGTGGCCGCGGGCTGATGATCGGCATCGAGTTCGGACGGCCGAGCTCGTTGAAGCTGCGCAGCCGCTGGACCATGCTGCAGGCGGCACGCAAGGGCCTCTTCGCGCAGATGGTCGTCGTGCCGCTCCTGCAGAAGCACCGGATCCTCACCCAGGTCTCCGGCGACCATCTGGAAGTGATCAAGCTGATTCCGCCGCTGGTCATCGGGGAGCCGGAGGTGGACCGGTTCGTGACCGCGTTCACAGCGGTGATGGATGACGCGCACAGCGGCGGCGGGCTGATGTGGGATTTCGGAAGAACGCTGGTCAGACAGACCATCGCCAACCGCTGAGGCTGAATTGCCTCTGAGGCAAAACATTTGCCTCAGAGGCAGGATGCTGGCCCAATAGGTACATGAACTCTCCCGATGGAGGGGTGGCCGACGAGCTGCCCGGCGTCGCGCCACGCCTGCGCGATCTGCGCCGCCGCCGTGGTCTGACCCTGGAGGCCGCCGCCCAGCACGCCGGGCTGTCCCCGGCCCATCTGTCCCGGCTCGAAACGGGCCGGAGGCAGCCGTCGCTGCCCATGCTCCTCGGACTTGCCAGGATCTACGGTACGACGGTCTCCGAGCTGCTCGGCGAGATCGCCCCCGAACGTGACGCGATCGTCCGCGGTGGCCGGTTCGAGGGGGCCGAGGCCGACGGCTGGATGTACCAGCAGGCCGGCGGGTCCGGCCGGGCGATGCAGGCCCTGCGCGTCCGGGTCCCGTACGGCACCCAGGGTGATCTCGTGCGGGTCCATCCCGGCGAGGAGTGGCTGTACGTCCTTGTCGGGCGGCTGCGGGTGAGCCTCGGCGACACCGTGCACGATCTCGACCCGGGCGACAGTGCCCACTTCGACTCGCTCACCCCGCACCGGATCGCCGCCGTGGACCGCGACGGATCCGAGCTGCTCTTCGTCCACACCCTGTTGCAGAGCCCCGCCGCCGAGCTGTGCCTCGGCAGCGGTACCCACCGTCGCTGAGACCGGCCCGGCCGGTCACCAGAAAGGACTGTCATGTCCGATTCAGAGCACTTCGATCCGCTCACCCCGAGGTCCCAGAAGAACTATGACGCGCAGGAGCGGAAGTTTCCGCGCGGCGTGGTGATCAGGCTGTTCGCCTACCTCATTGCCGGACACATCTTCGCGGCCTTCCTGTACCTGCTCTTCGCGGTGGCCGGAAAGGGCTGACATCGGCCGGCGTGCGGTCCGGCTACGCCTCTTCGAGGAGCCGTCCGCGCAGCCGCTCCAGGATCTCCGGAGTCAGCTTCAGGCCCTCGGCGAGATAGCGGTCCGTGCTGCCCCAGGTCTCCTCGATGGTGCTGAAGGCCTCGGCGAGGTACTCGGCGCGGGCGTCGAAGAGCGGGCTGAGCAGCTCCATCACCTCGGGCGACATCCCGGTCGCCGAGGTGTCGGTGCGCCGGACCTTGTACCGGCGGTGCGGATCGTTGGACTTCAGGTAGTCGGCCTCGATGGCCTCGCGCTCGACGCCGACCGCCAGCAGCGAAACCGCGATCGAGAGACCGGCACGGTCCTTGCCGGCCGCGCAGTGCATCAGAGCGGGAACGCTGTCCTCGGCCAGGGCGTGCAGTACCCGGCTGTGCTCAGCCGTACGATCCCTGATGATCGACTTGTACGAGGCGGTCATCTGCGCCGCTCCCTTGCCGTCGGCAAGGACCGAGCGCAGCTGTGCGATGTCGCCGTCGCGGACCATCCGCCAGAACTCGGCGCCGTCGGCCGGATCGGAGAGCGGAATGTTCACATTCCGCACGCCCGGCAGGTCCACGTCCGGGCCTTCGAGCCTGTGGTCCGCCGCATTGCGGAAGTCGAAGATCGTGTGCAGCCCGAGACCGCCGAGGAACGCCGCGTCCTCGTCGGTGGCGTGCGCGAGGTGACCGCTGCGAAAGAGCCGTCCATGCCGCACCCGGCGGCCGTCCACGGTCGGCAGTCCGCCCACATCGCGGAAGTTGCGCACACCTGCCAGCTCGGGTTCCGTCGACGGGACCTGCGGCACCTGCTGCGTCACGGTGTCTCCTGGAGTGTCTGGCGTCGGCGCGGCTCGCCGGCGAGGTCAGTTCCTGCGACGATACGACATTGAATTCTCTGGCAATGATCTCGGTCGTTTCCTGCTGAACACCCCACGGATTTCCCCTCGCACGGGCGTTGCCCGGCCGTCGGCCGGCGGTCGATGATGTGCGGAACTGTGGGAATGCGGGGATGAAATGATCGAGACGGGTGACCAGGGCCGGACCTGGCTGCTGACCGGGGCGAGCGGCAGCTACGCGCTGCACCTCACCGGCCGGGACGAACTGCTGCATCTGCACTGGGGACCGCAGATCTCCCTCGCGGCCGCCGAGGCCCTCGCCGCCGCGCCCGAGCCGCCCTTGCGGGGCTTCGAGTCGCAGATGGACGGCCGCGAGGAGTACCCGGTCGAGGGTGGCCCCCGCTTCGTCCGGCCCGCTCTCTCCGTACGCACCCCCGAAGTCCGTGGCACCGAATGGGTGTTCGCCGGGGCCGCCGTGGACGGCGACGAACTCCGTATCGCGTTCGCCGACTCAGTGCAGCGGCTCGCGCTCACGCTGCACTACCGGATGCGGGACGACTCCGATGTCGTCGAGCGCTGGGCCACCGTCACCCACACAGGTCCTGACGGTCCGCCACTGGAGCTGCTGCGCGCCGACGCGGCGGCCTGGGCGCTGCCCGCCCGCGACAGCTGGCGGCTGAGCCAGCTGCACGGTCGCTGGGCGGCCGAGTCACAGCTCGTACGGTCGGAGCTGACGTACGGCGAGAAGGTCCTCTCCAGCAGGCGCGGCCACACCGGACACCAGTTCCTGCCCTGGGTGGCGCTCGACGCGGACGGCGCCGCCACCGAGGAGGGCGGCGAGGTGTACGGCTGCGCGCTCGGCTGGTCCGGCTCGTGGCGGATCGCGGTGCAGCAGCTCCCCGACGGGCTCGTGCAGATCACCGGAGGCGCCGGATACGACGACTCCGGGCTGCTGCGGCTCGCACCGGGGGAGACGTACACCACACCGGTGTTCGCCGGACTGTGGAGCGCCGAAGGGTTCGGCGGGGCGAGCCGGTCCTGGCACGCCTGGCAACTGGCCCATGTCGTCCCGGACGCCGAGAGCCTGCGGCCGGTGCTCTACAACTCCTGGGAGGCGACCGGCTTCGATATCGCGGAGGACCAGCAGCGCGCCCTCGCCGAGCGCGCCGCGGCGATGGGCGTCGAGCTGTTCGTCGTGGACGACGCGTGGTTCGGGCAGCGCACCAGTGACCGGGCCGGACTCGGTGACTGGACCCCCAACCCCGAGCGATTCCCCGGCGGGCTGAAGCCGCTCGCCGACGAAGTGCACGGACTCGGCATGCAGTTCGGCATCTGGGTCGAGCCGGAGATGGTGAACGCCGACAGTGATCTGTATCGCGCGCACCCCGACTGGGTGCAGCACTTCCCTGGGCGGACCCGGACCGAATTCCGTCATCAGCTGGTGCTCAACCTGGCCCGGACCGATGTGCAGAACCATCTGTGGGAGCAGCTCGACAGGCTGCTCTCCAGTGCCCCGATCGACTATGTGAAATGGGACTTCAACCGCTGCTTCACCGATGCGGGCTGGCCGGGCGAGGACTATCCGCAGAAGCTCTGGATCGCGCATGTGGACGCGCTCTACGCGCTGATCGACCGGCTGCGGGCCGCCCACCCCGGCGTCGCCTTCGAGTCCTGTTCGGGCGGCGGTGGCCGGATCGATCTCGGGATCCTCGCCCGTACCGACCAGGTGTGGACCTCCGACAACACCGACCCGCTCGACCGGCTCGCCATCCAGGAGGGCTTCGGGCAGATCCATCCGGCGCGGGTGATGGCCGCCTGGGTCACCGACAGTCCGAATGTCCAGCTCAACAGTAGGGTCAGTTCGCTGCGCTTCCGCTTCGTCAGCGCGATGGCCGGGGTGCTCGGGGTCGGCGGGGATCTCACCGAGTGGAGTGACGAGGAGCTGGCCGAGGCGCGGAGCTGGGTGGATCTCTACAAGGAGATCCGTCCCGCGGTGCAGCACGGCGCGCTGTACAGGCTGCGTGCCCCCCGCGGCGGGCTCAGCGCCGTGCAGTACGTGCACGGCGACGAGGCCGTGGTGCTGATGTGGCTGGAGGCACAGCGGTACGGGGAGCGGCCGCCGGCCCTGCGGCTGCGCGGGCTCGACCCCGCGGCGACCTACACCGACCTGGACACCGGGGCGGTCCACCACGGTGCCGCGCTGCTGCATCAGGGTCTGCACACCGGGCTGAGGGGGGACCTGGACGCGAAGGTGCTGAGGCTCCGACGTGGCGAACGCCCGCGACATGTCCGTATTGCGTCTTTTAGCGGAACATAGCCTATTTCTACGGGAGATGATGCCCTTCTCGTGAGCGGGATCATATTCGTGACGGTGTGTGGTGGTGCCAGGGATGGGTATTCCGGGCGACGCGCGGAAAGCCAAGATCCGTAATCCACGGAGGGTGACCAGGATTCCGCGCCGATTTCCCGGCGCGGAATCCATTGAGTAATGAGTGGCTTGTTTCCGCCGTCCTCGCTCGCCTACGGTCACCCTCAATCCGGACGGACCGCCTAATCCTGCCGCCGCCCGGAATTCGCACCCACTCACGTGTGGCAGGAGCGGGGGAACCAGGTAAGCCGCCGCCCGGAGAGATCCGGTCGGCTCGGGGTGAAGTCGCGAACTGCGACCGGGCATCTCCAGCCCGAACCCGACAGCTCACCTCGTAGGCGCCGGAGAGGAAATTCTTCATGCCCGCATCGGGTAAGCATCGCCGTACCAAGTCCAGCACGATCGCCCGTGGCGTCGCCGCCATCGGTGCCGGTGGGGCTGTTATCGCCCTTCCGCTGCTCGGCGCCACCGGTGCCCACGCTGCGGAGCAGGCCGCGCCCACCGCGCAGTCGGCAGCCACGCACGCCGCCGCCGAGGCCGCGCCCGTCGTCAAGAAGCAGGCCGAGACCCGGACGTACTCCGTCGCCGACGGTGACAACCTGTCGAAGATCGCCGCCGAGCAGCAGGTCGAGGGCGGCTGGCAGAAGCTGTACCAGGACAACCGCACGGTCGTCGGCGAGAACCCGAGCCTGATCTTCCCGGGCATGAAGCTGACGCTCGGCGGCAAGTCGGCCGGCTCCGCCGCGACGACGGACACCACGCAGTCCGCCCCGGCTCCGTCGAAGGCTCCGTCGACCTCCTCGGCCGACAAGTCTGCGTCGCAGTCCAAGGCTTCGGACTCCGTCAAGACCACCACGGCCTCCGCCTCGGCCGGCCAGAGCAACAGCTCCGGCTACGTCCACCCGGTCCCGGGCAACCACACCACCGCCTACCGTGCCTCCGGCTCCAACTGGTCCAGCGGCAGCCACACGGGTATCGACTTCCCGGTCCCCACCGGCACCAGCGTGAAGGCGATCACCTCCGGCACCGTCGTCACCGCCGGCTGGGGTGGCGCGTACGGCAACCAGGTCGTCATCAAGCACGCCGACGGCCACTACTCGCAGTACGGCCACATGTCCTCGCTCTCCGTCTCGGCGGGCCAGACCGTGACCGCAGGCCAGCAGGTCGGCCTCTCCGGTGCCACCGGCAACGCCACCGGCCCGCACCTGCACTTCGAGATCCGCACCGGCCCGGCGTACGGGTCGGACATCGACCCGATCGCCTACCTGGCCTCGCACGGGATCTACGTCTGATCCACGGCTGATCCGGTCGGCTCGGTGAAGGGGCGGTGCGCAGCGGCGCGCCGCCCCTTCGCTCAGGCCGACCGGCACATGGGGGCGGCGTCGCGGGGCTGGGCACGCACATCTGCCGCGTTGTCGTCCATCACCATGGCTCCGCCGTGGCTCAATCCTCCGCCTTGCAGCTGCAGGCACCCAGCCCCGCTCCTTCTCCCGCCCCCCATGTGCCGGTCAGCCTTATTCCCCGTTTACCAAAACCTGACCGGGTGGCCTATCTCACCACCCGTCAACCCTTTATTACGGTCGCGTAGGTCACATTCGGCGGTGCAGGATATGCGCTTGTGGCAGACGATTCGAGAAACAATCAACGTGGCGTCAGCAACCGGCATGGCGCCATCGGGTCGTACGCAGCGATTGGCGACAGCTTCACCGAGGGAGTCGGAGACCCCGGCCCGGACGGAACCTTCGTCGGCTGGGCGGACCGTTTCGCGGTACTTCTCGCGGACCAGCTCCCGGACCCCGACGCGGCGACGAGCCCCGAGGGCTCCGCGCACGGAAACTTCCGGTACGCCAATCTCGCCGTACGCGGACGCCTCCTCGATCAGATCGTCGAGGAGCAGGTACCGCGCGCCAAGGAGCTCGCACCCGATCTGGTGAGCTTCTGTGCGGGCGGCAACGACATCATCCGGCCCGGCACCGACCCCGACGACGTGGCCGAGCGCTTCGAGCGCGCGGTCGCCGAGCTCACCGATTCGATCGGCACCGTCCTGGTGACGACCGGCTTCGACACCCGCGGCGTTCCCGTCCTGCGCCATCTCCGCGGCAAGATCGCCACGTACACCGCCCATGTGCGCTCCATCGCCGATCGCTACGACTGCCCGGTCCTCGACCTCTGGTCGCTGAAGTCCGTGCAGGACCGGCGGGCCTGGGACGACGACCGGCTCCACCTGTCGCCCGAGGGGCACACCCGGGTCGCGCTGCGCGCCGCCCAGGTCCTCGGCCTCGATGTGCCGGCCGATCCCGACCAGGAATGGCCTCCGCAGGCACAGCGCGGCACGCTGGAGGTCCGGCGTGACGACATCCACTGGGCGCGTGAGTACCTGGTTCCGTGGATAGGGCGGCGCCTGCGCGGCGAGTCCTCCGGCGACCACGTCGAGGCGAAGCGGCCGGACCTCCTGCCGCTTTAGACCGACCGTCAATTGGGGACGCGGTCACGGGGCTGGGGCGCTCACCTCGCGGCGTTGTCGTCCATCACCATGGCTCCGCCACCGCTCAATCCTCCGCCTTGCGATGCACGCACCCCCCGCTCCCTTTCTGTCTCTCCGGGGCTTCAGGCCTGTCCGGCGACGGGGGACACGGGCAGGAACCGGCGCCCCGAGGGCGCCGGTATGCCCGGGCGTCGGGCAGGTATGCGCTCCAGGACGCCACCCGCGAAGACGTCGTACAACGGCAGCGTCTCCAGATGTACATAGCCGATGTGGCAGTCGCAGACGGTGAGCGGACAGGCCCGCGGACCGAGCGCACGCCGGTAGCTGCCGTCGTACAGGTTGCCGAGCTCGGCCGGGACGAAGTGACAGCGGCGCACCGTGCCGTCGCCGTCCACCGAGATGACGGACTCGCCGGTCCGGCACGGCATGCCTGCCGAGCGGTGCGGGTGACGGCTGTACGGGAAGAGGGGGTCGAGGGCCGTCCAGCGGTCCGCCTCCTCGTCCGTGTAGCTCTGCCCCTCAGCGGCATTGACCCAGAGATAGACCTCGTCGGGCAGGTCGGTACGGAGCCGCCGCGCCTCGTCGACATGCTCCTCGAGACCGACGACACCGACGCTGTACCGGACACCGAGAGCGGACAGCTCCCGGCACCTGGCGAGGAAACGGTCGTACGGTGTCTGCCCCGGGTGGTACGTGCACCACAGCGCGATCTTGTCGCGGCCGACTCCACCGGCCTCGGCCAGCCACCGTGTACGACCGCTGAGATTGGTCTGGATCGCGACCCGGCCGATGTGCGGCAGCTGCGCCAGTTCCACCAGCGCGCGGCGGTACCAGGAACGGACCAGCCCCTCGCCCCACGGCGTGAACAGCACCGAGATCCTGTCCCCGGTCTGCGCCGCCGCCCACGCGGTGAACCGCTCCAGCGCGGCGCGGTCGGCACGGAGCTGCTCCGGGCTGTCGCGCCGCTTGGCGAACGGACAGTACGGGCAGTCGTAGTCGCACGACGCCAGGGGACCCCGATAGAGGATCGTCAGATCCATGGGAGTGCTCACTTCGGTTCGTACGCGGCCATCGCGGCCCGTACAGCGGGGGAGAACAGTTCGGGACCCAGCGCGTCGGAGTGGGCGAGCCCCTCGGGCGAGAGCCGTAGCACCCCGGACGCCCCGGCGGACCCGTCCAGCCAGCCGCGCGCCTCGAACCGGTCCAGCTCACGTGGGAAGTCGTCACCGGGAGCGGCGTCGAACCGCTCGCGGTATTCAGCCAGTTGCATCCCCTCGGCCTGAAGGAGGGACTGCAGAAGGTGGCGCCTGCGCGCCTCGTCGCCGTCGACATACCGCCCCACTTCCGCGCGGGAGAAGTCCTCGGCGGCGGTGTAGCTGTCGATGATCGCCCGCACTTCCCGCATCTCCACCGCGTAGTCGAAGGAGTAGTGCAGCCGACTGGTGTACGAGCGTGCGCCGCAGCCCAGCCCGATCATGCCGTCCGTCTGGCACGCGTAGTCGGCGGGGCCCTGCTGCGGGGCGTCGGTGCGGCGGAACATCCGCATCGACACCTGCTCGTAGCCGTGGGCGAGGAGATGGTCCCGGCCCGCCCGGTACAGCCGCAGCCGTTCCTCGTCCCAGGCCGCGTCTGCTTCGGCACCGAGCCGGCCCAGGCCGGTCAGCGGGCGCACGTACAGCGGATAGAGATACAGCTCCTCCGGAAGCCAGGCGAGGGCCGCGTCCAGAGAGGAACGCCAGCTGATCTCGGTCTGTCCGTCGATGCCGTAGATCAGGTCGATGTTGAGGACCGGGATGCGTGCGTCCCGGATCCGGCCGAGCGCCGCCTCCACATCGGCGCGGCGCTGGGGACGGACCGCCGCGCGTGCCTCGGCGTCGACGAAGCTCTGTACGCCGATACTGATCCGGGTCGTCCCGCGGTCGGCGAGGACGGCCAGCCGGTCGGTCGTTGCGGTCGACGGCGAGGTCTCGACCGACAGCGGCACGGACCGCAGGTCAGCGCCCATCCGCTTCTCCGCGATGTCGCAGAGCCGCTCCAACTCGGCGGCCGTCAGGAAGGTGGGGGTGCCGCCGCCGAACGCCGTCGCGGCGAACCGTACCGGCTCGTCGTCACCCAGTGCGTCACGCACGGCGGTGGCCTGCCGGTCCAGTGCGTCGAGATAGCGGGTCGTCAGCTCGTCGGGGGCGCCGATCCGGGTGAAGAGGTTGCAGAAACCGCAGCGGACCTCGCAGAACGGTATGTGGAGATAGAGCGAGAGCGCGTCCTTGGGCTCTCCCGCCCACAGCTCGCGCAGCGCGGGCCGGCCGACGGGGTGGCCGGTGAGCGGGCGGTACGCCGTCTTGTGCGGATAGGCGTAGACGTAGCTCTGGTACGGGCGGACGGTGTGCGGACTGGTCATCGTGCGGTGACCCCCGGTTCCAGGAAGAAGTGCGCGTACGGAACGGTCCAGACGGACTCGTGGCCGAGCCGGTGACCGGTGTAGCCGTCGTCCCCGTACGCCGTGCCGTGGTCGGAGCAGACGATGGCGAAGCAGCGCCGGCGGCTGCTCGCGGCGGCAAGGAGCCGGCCGATGTGTGCGTCGACGTACTCCAGGGCGGCGGCGTGCGTGGCGCGGGAGTCACCCGACTCGCGGGTGGCGCCGGGCTGGTGGAACCAGTTGGGCTGGTGCAGCGCCGACACGTTGACGAAGAGGAACAGCCGTTGTTCGGCGGGAAGCCCCGCGACGACCTGCTCGGCCCGTGCCACCTGGGCCTCGAAGGAGGTGGGCGACGCGACGCCGAACTCGGGTTCCCAATGGCTCTCCTGGAACATGGCCGGCAGCACGGAACCGAGCGGGCCCTGCCGGTTGAAGAAGCCGACGCCTCCGATGCACACCGTGCGGTAACCGGCCCCGGCGAGAGCGGACACCAGATCGGGGGTGTCGAAGACGAAGGTCCGGGAAGCGGTGGTCTCACTGCCCGCGAAGCGTGCCGCGAACAGCCGGGGGTGCGGGCCGGGGGCGGCGGGCGTGGGCAGGAATCCCGCGAAGATCGCCTGGTGCGAGGCATAGGTGAAGCTGCCCGGGGCATGCCGCTTCTCCCAGACGCCGTCCGGCAGGTGGCGGGCCAGATGCGGGATGCGTCCGGCGGCGGCAAGCTCCGCCGCCACGTCGTAGCGCAGGGTGTCGAGGGTGATGAGCAGCAGATCGTGACTGCTCACGATCTCGCTCATGTCTGGATTCCTGGCGTGTTCCGAGGGAGCGGCGTCCGCGTCGCGGATGTCGGCGACGGCCTCTCCGGTGTCAGGGGGTGGCGCTTGCACGGTGGTTCCTTGCTCTGTTCAGTACGGCGACGACCTGCGTCGCATAGGTGTCCAGGCCCTCGAAGCCGCTGCCGGGCAGCCCGGTCAGGCGTGGCAGCAGGTCGCCGAAGGCGTTGACCTCGCCGACGGCGAACCGCCGCCAGCCGGTCGCGGGCAGCAGATCGACGGCCACACACAGCGTGTCCGGGAAGCAGGCAGCGGCGCGCTCGCACACGGCCAGGGCATCGCCCCAGCTGCCACCCGCCGCCTCGACGGCCGCGCGGACCTCGTCGAGGCTTCCGCGCTCGCCGCCGAGGTGAAGATTGGTCATGGGGGAGTGGCTGGTCCGTACGACGGCATGGGTGGCGCGGCCCGCCACCACCAGGACCCGCAGGTCGGCCGAGCGCCCTCGCTGCGATGCCTTGGGCAGCCAGCGCTCGATGTGCAGCCCGTCCGGTGCGAGCGCGTCGACGATCGCCGCCACCTCGCGCTCCGTCGTGCAGCGGCGCACCCGCAGTGAGTTGAAGAGCCGTCCGGACGTGTCGCGTTCCACCGACGTGGTCGCCCGCACCCGGCCGGGACCTGCCGTTTCCACGGCCAGCACCCCCGAGGCGGACGAGCCGTGCGCGAGCTTCACGAAGGCCCGTGGCATGCGGTGCTGAGCCAGCCGTTCGCGCACATCCGCCCAGTCGCGCACCACGGGCGCCGCGGAGCCGGAGGTCGGCGAAGCCGGTACAGGCACCCCGGCGCCGTCCAGCACGGCGTGGCACAGTCGCTTGTCGAACAGCACCGCGATATCGCCCGGGGCGTCGAGCAGTACCGCTCCGGCCGCGTCGGCCGCCCGCGCGACCGTCCGCACCGCTCCGGTGAACCGGGTGTACCAGAGGGCGGTGCCCTCGACCCTGGTCGGATCGTCCACCGACCGCAGCAACCGTTCGACCTCGGCGTCCTCACCGGGCGAGTCCATCCGTACGGTCTCGCCCGGCCGGAAAACGGCCTTGCCGCCCAGGACGTCGAGCCAGGGCACCATGCGCGCGGCCGGCAGCCCGGCGGCGCGTACGGCGTCCCGGAAGAGTGTGACCCGGCGGTTGCCGGGAATTCCCACGACGGCGAAGCGCACCGCCGGGCCGCCAGCCCTACTCGGTGACTGCGACATAGCGCTCGTCGTCCTCATCCGAATCCCAGTACTCCACCTCGTCCGGTTCGCCATTGACCCGGCCGGCACCGAGCTCGCACATGGGTGGTGTCGACCGTGTCGAGGAAGTGCTGCCACAGAGCGGCGAACGTCAGACTGCCCTGCCAGGCGCTCTCCAGCCGCCAGGCGACCGCGTCCGCCGCCGGAAGCGGACCGGTGCGCGGCAGGCCGGGGGCGGGCAGCGTGAGGACCGGCAGGCCGTGGAACGTCTCGGGACGGTCGATGTCAGTCATGGGGCGTCACTCCGAAACCGCGGTGTAGCGGCCCTCGGCCCCGTTGTCGTCCCAGGGTTCCTCGCGTTCGGACACATCGACCTGTACACCGTGCGGTTCCAGCGCCTCCTTGATCCGGCGCTCCATCGGCGCGGTGAGGAAGTGATGGTGCAGATCGAGCTGTTCGAGATGGGTCAGCGGCTGGCCTTCGAGCAGCGCGGCCGCGCCCTCGTCGCCCAGCGTCCCGTGCGACAGATCGAGGGTGCGCAGCTGGGCGACGACGGGGGCGCCCGCGACGGCCGTCGCGATCTCGTTCTGCACCTCGCTGTTGCGCAGACCGAGGTGGTGCAGGCGGGGGAAGCGCGAGCCGGAGAGTAGTGGGGCCAGGTCGGCGACCCCGGCGTCGCCGCCGTATGCGGAGACACCGAGCCAGAGATCGAGCCGCTCCAGCGCGGGCAGCTCGCTGTCCAGAATGCCGCGGATCACTCCGGCCGGCAGCCCGCCCGTCTCGATGGTCAGCGAACGCAGCCGCTCGTGCTTCGACGGGGAGAACTCCAGGTCCGTGCCGCCGCGCACGCCCAGTTCCAGCAGGCTGGGGAACGCCCTCAGCAGCGCGGTGACGTCGGACTGCTCGATCCAGGAGATCTCGTTCTCCTCGGCCGTCATGTCGCCGACGAAGACGGCTTCCAGCGAGGTCAGCCGGTCGGCGGCGGCGATCACGAGATCGATCGGGTAGGACGACGGCTCCTCGTACGACTCGCCCCACTGGCCAATGATCAGGGCCCGCACGCCCGCAGGGTCGACAGCAGCGAGAAATGCCTGGAACGCCTGCTCCCAGGTCATCTCGGACTCGTCGTCGTACGGGTCGACCGCGATACGCCAGGCCGCGGCATCGGCGGCCTGCGCCGGGGCTTCGTTCGTCGCGTGCCGGAAGTCGACGGCCGGCAGGCCGAGCAACTCATGCAGATGATCCACACCGGACATGACCCTGAGCTCCTGAGACTGGGGGACTGATGTCCGCAAGGTTTATCAAGCCCCACTGACAACGCAGCGGGCGGGATCGGTTGTGACCGATTGTCAGACCCTCCCCTTAGCGTTTTCTCCAGGGCCGGCACAGCGGGTGCCACCCCGGAGAGGAGACGTCTGTGTACCGGCAGGGCGATGTACTGATCGTGTCGTTGGACGAGTCCGAGGTGCCCGCGCACCTGGCCGACGCGCCGGGGGAGCCGAGGGACGCCCGCGGGCGGATGGTGCTCGCGCTGGGCGAGGTCACCGGTCATGCGCATGCAGTCCAGGGGCCCGGCCGGCTGATGCGCGAGGCGGACGCCTTCGGCCCGATGCTGCTCCATCTCCCCGACGGCGGGCGGGTGGTGCACGAGGAGCATGCGGCGATACCGCTGTCGAAGGGCTGGTACCGCGTCGTGCGCCAGCGGGAGTACGCACCGGGTGCGGTCCGCATCGTCGCGGACTGAGCCGACCGGTCCGGGCAGGCAGCGAACAGCAGAGATCCGAGAGTGAACAGGGGACGGGGACAACCGATGCAGTACGTGGACTCATGGCGGGCCGTGGCAGCGGCGACCGGTGCGGCGGACCGGGGAGCGGCCGAGGACGGGGTCCGCCTCGCCTACCGCAGCGCGGGGCTGGCCGAGCCGGAGCAGATTGTCTGGGCCGACTCGCCGAAGGCGGCCGTCGAGGCGGTCGGGAAGCTCGTCGACGCGGGCCGCTCCGTGCGCGACGAGGTGCGGACCCGCCCATGGGCGGAGGAGCGGCGCCGGATGTACGACGAGCTGGGCCCGGCAGGCTGGTCCTCTCTCTGGTCGGCCACGGGCGCCCAGCTCTGGGAGACCACGGCCGCGCTCGCCGAGCGGATACGGACCGGTGTCGTCTCGGCCCTCGCCGAAAGCCCCGAGGACGAGTCGGATGTACGCCTGGTGCTGCTCGACGCGGTCCTCGGCCAGCACGACGCGGCGTGGCTCGCCGCGTTCGACGGCCGCGGGGACCGGCTCGTCGGCCTGGCGGAGGTGGCCCGGCACGCTGGCTGGTGGTGGCCGTACGAGCGCACCGTGGTGATCAGCGAACGCCCGGAGACGCTCCACCGCGACGAGGCGGGCCGGCTCGACCGCGGGGACGGCCCTGCCCTTTCCTACCGCGACGGGTTCGCGCTGTACGCCTGGCGCGGCATGCCCGTTCCCGCCGAGTTCCTTGCGGAACTGACGGCCCTGACCCCCGCGCGGATACGCGAGGAGGAGAACGCGGAGCTGCGCCGCGTCATGCTCGAGTTCTACGGCTACGACCGCTACCTCACCGAGTCGGGCGCCGAGCCGGTGCACCGGGACGAGACGGGCGTCCTGTGGCGGATCGCACTGGACGGCGACGAGGACGTGGTGATGGTCGAGGTGGTCAACTCCACCCCGGAGCCCGACGGGACCCATCGCACGTACTGGCTGCGGGTACCGCCCTCGACTCGCACCGCGAAGGACGGCGTCGCCTGGACCTTCGGCCTGGACGCAGAGGCGTACGCGCCTCTGCGCCAGACCTGATCGGCCGACAGGGCGGAATGAAGCGAAGGAAGCGAAGGAGGCGGAGCGACCGGCAGGGTCAGGCCGTCAGCGCCGCGTGGTCGATGCCCAGTTCGCGGGCGAGTGCCTCGTCGGTCCACGCCAGCATCGTGGCCCGGGAGAGCGGACCGGCGTACGACGTCATCTGGACGGCCAGGCCGTCCAGCAGTGCGGTCAGTCGCCAGGCCACGGACATCGGGTCGTCGCAGTGGAACTCACCCGCGGCGGCGCCCTCTTCGATGACCTCGGCCAGCTCCGCCTTCCACTGCTGGTCGAGATCGCCGGCCACATTGCGCAGCGCCGGGTCCCGGAGCGACGCCGCCCAGCCCTCGATCCACAGCCGCCAACCTTTGGCCTGCCCGGTCGGTGCGTACCAGCGGACGGCGGCGCGCAACCGCCGTACCGCACTCGTGCGGCGGCTCAGGAGCTTGCGCAGATGGACGAGGTCCGCCTCGGCCGCATGCGCGAAGGCGGCTGCGACCAGCTTCTCCTTCGTCGAGAAGTGGTAGAGCACCAGGGCGTTGCTCACGCCGAGCACGGAGGCCACATCGGCGATCCGTACCGCCGCGACGCCTCGCACCTCGATCTGTTCGACGGCAGCGCGGAGCAGCTCCTCGCGTCGTTCCGCCACGCTCAACCGCACTCTTGCCACGGCGTCACCCTAACCAATGCGCCGGTCCCGGACGGGTCGGGGGCGGAACCGCATCCGGCCCCGCCCCCTCCTCACCACCTGTCACCTGGGGTTTCGGCCCCGGTCAGCACCAGATATCGGCGCAGCCGGAGTGGTACGCGTCGATCAGGGTCTCCGTCAGCGCAGACCGAGGTGGTGCAGGCGAGAGCAGCAGCTTCAGCGCGTCGGCCGAGGAGCCCGAGAGTGTCAGGAGCACGGCGGCACAGGGCCGGTCGGTGCCGGCGGAAAGCTGCCATGGCGGCTATTCGCCGTAAACCGTTTGGATCAGAGGGAGTTGAGAGAAGGTCCGCGGAGGGTCACCGGTACCAGCCGAACCGTTCGGCCATCACCGGCAGCCGTTCGGCGACGAGCGCATGGGCTGCCGCACGGGGCGTGGAGCCGTCGGCCTCGGCGCGGGCCAGCATCCGGTCGATCAGGGCGCGCATCGAGCGACGGGTGTGCCCGAACGCCTCCTCGGCGTCGGCGCCGATGTCGCCGAACAGGGTCCACCACCACCAGGCGTTCGTACTGGAGTTGACGACCACATCGGGCAGCACGGTGATCTCGCGCCCGGCGAGCAGCGCCTCCGCCTCCGGCAGCACCGGCATGTTCGCCGCCTCGACCACCCAACGGGCAGTGATCAGAGCCTGGTTCGTGGCGTCGATGGCGTACGAGACCGCTGCCGGGACGAGCACCTCCGCCTCCTGGGCCAGCCAGGCGTCGGCGGGCAGCTCGCGGTCCCCGTCCCGCAGCGCACCGCGGTCCACCGTTCCGTACGCGTCGCGAGCGGTGAGCAGCGCCTCGACGTCGAGGCCCGCCGGGTTGGCGATGGTGCCCTTGATGTCCGCGACGGCGACGACCTTCAGCCCGGCCCGCGCCAGGAACCGCGCCGTCGCCCCGCCCATCGTGCCGAGCCCCTGGATGGACACGCGCGCCTCCGGGTACGCCACGCCCGCCCGGTCCAGCGCGGCGAGCGCCGACTCGGCGACCCCGCAGCCGCCGACCAGCTCGTCGAGCCCGATGCCGTCCACCTCGACGGCGAACGCGTCGGCGAGCCGCTGCCGCGCCGCCGTCTCGTCGTCGAGCAGCGGATAGACGGCCTGGACCGAGGAGACGAGCCCGGCCTCGGCGGCCGCCCGGTCGACGAGGTCCTGCGTCAGTCCGAGGTCCTCACCGGTCGTCCACACGTTCTCGATGTACGGTCGCACGGCCCGCAGATAGCGCACCAGTACCCCGTACGCCTCCGGCGCGCGCGGGTCGCAGTCGATGCCGCCCTTGGCGCCGCCGAGCGGTATGTAGCGGGCCTGTGCGTCGTCGGCGTTGAAGTGCAGAGCCTCCTTCATCGTCATACCGCGGGCGAGTCCGGCCACCTCGTCGAGCGTGCAGCCCTCCCGCATCCGCAGCCCGCCGCTGGACACACCCCGCACCAGCCGGTCGACGACCAGATGGCCCTGGCGTCCGGTGACATGGTCCGTCCAGGTCAGCGAGATCAGCGGAGCCGGCGGGGCGGTCGGGGACGCGGGCGTCGTCGGCGTTGTCATCGGGGGGTCTCCTCGGTCACAGTGATCAGGGTGGGCCCAGGGGTGGTCAGGGCCCGGGACAGGGCGCGGGTGAGCACCTCGGGTGAATCGGCGTGGACACCGTGGCCGCCGTACGCGCGGGCCAGCGCCGGGAGGTCGACAGACGGCAGATCGACCGCCGTGGGGGTGTCGCCGCGCGCCGCCATTTCGTCGCGGATCTCACCGTAACCGCCGTTGTCGAACACCACGACGGGCAGCGGCAGTCGCAGCTGGGCGGCGGTGGCGAGCTCCTGCACGGAGAACTGCAGCCCGCCGTCACCGCTCAGCGCCACCACCTGGCGGGCGGGATACGCGGTCTTCGCGCCGATCGCGGCGGGCAGGGCATAGCCGAGTGTGCCGAAGCCGGTCGGATGGAGATAGCGCCCCGCCGGACCCACCGGCAGATGCGGGATCGCGCCGTAGTAGCAGCACTGCGCACTGTCCGAGGTCAGGATCGCGTCCGCGTCCAGGACGGTTCGTACGGCCTGCAGATACGGCAGCCAGTGGGCATCGCGCTCCGCGGTCTCCGCGTCCCGCCCGGCGCGCAGTGCCCGTACGGAACCGGCCCGGTCCGGAGCCCCGGAGGCCGGTGCGCCGTGGGTCGCGGCGAGTTGCTGCCGCAGGGCTTCCAGGGTGGTGCGGGCGTCGCCGACGAGCGGCAGCTGCGCGGGCAGTCCCGCGTACATCTGATCCGGGTCGACATCGATCCGGATCAGGGTGGCGCGCAGCACGGGCGGCGCGGACCAGAGATCGGACTCGGCCAGTTCGGTGCCCACGGCCAGCACCGCATCGCACCCGGCCAGCCACTGCTGTACGGACGGGCTGTGCAGCGAAACCCCGAGCGACAGCGGGTGCGTCTCGTCGACGATCCCCTTGCCGTTGGCGGTGGTGACCACCGGTGCACCCAGTTCCTCGGCCAGCGTCAGGCACTGCGCCGTGGCGTTCCTGGCACCGCCGCCGAGGACCAGTGCGGGCTGCCGGGCCGATCGCAGCACCTGCGCCGCGTCCCGCAGCGAGGGCCCGGACGGGCAGGTCGCGGGAGTCGGCGGGGCGAGCCGAACCGGACCCGCCGGTTCCATTGTCTCCAGCAGATCAAGTGGCACCTCGATGTGGGCCGGGCGCGGGCGCCCGGTGCGGAACAGTGTGAAGGCGCGCGCCACCGCGGAGAAGATCTCCTCGACCGTCGACACCCGGTGGCTGAAAGCTGAGACCCCCCGCAGGGCCTCGGTCTGGCTGCGCATCTCGTGCAGCAGACCGGTCGACTGGCGGGGGTGACGCAGAGGCATGCCGGGCGAGACGACCAGCAGCGGCACGCTGTCCGAGTACGCCTGCCCGACCGCCGCCGCGATGTTCAGCAGTGCCGGACCGGTGGTGGTGATCGCCACACCGGGGCGTCCGGTGACCCGTGCGTACGCATCGGCGGCGTACCCCGCGCCCTGCTCGTGGCGCGGGGTGACATGTGCGATGCCGTACGGGTCCAGATGCCGGTAGATCTCCAGGTTGTGCGTTCCCGGAATCCCGAACGCCTGCGTCACACCGTGCTCCGCCAGTGCGCGAACCACGGCTTCGCCACCGGTCAACGAGGTCGACCTCGGCTGCTCGGACACACCGCCTCCCTCCACTCACAGGTCGATTTACTGAATAGCCAGTCAGTATTGAGAGGCGGGAGCGCCCCTGTCAATCCGATCTTTGCTGAATCGGTGTTCAGTGGTGGAAGTGCGACCGTCAGGGGGCGGCGGGGCGCGGCACCTCGCACTGGTCCTTGAAGCCCTGGCTGGTCAGACCCAGTGCGGAGTTCGTCCGCGAGCGCATGTTCTCCACGGCGACCATGGTCGTCAGCTCCACCAGGGCCTTCTCACCGAGCGCGGTTTTGAGCCGGTCCACCAACTCGTCCGTGACCTCCGGCGGGGTGAGGCTCATCGCCTCCGCGTACTCCATGACGTCACGCTCCAGCGCTGTGTACGCCTCGCTCTCCTGCCACACCGGCACCTCGCGCAGTTTGCGGGGGTCCATCCCGTGCCGGTGGTGCTCCCAGTAGCCGAAGTCCATGCACCAGCTGCAGCCCACGGTCGCCGCGGACGTCATCACCGCAAGGGCCTTGAGCTGCGGGTCCAGTGCCTTCCACCGGCGCACGGCCAGCTCGAAGCGGAGCCCGGCCCACAGCACCTTGGTGTGGTGGGCGGTGGCCCGTACGGGATCGATGACCCTCCCGTACGTACGGTTCGAATACCCCGACACGGCGCGGAAGAGGAGGCTGCGGGGCGGGTCGAGCGAGATTCGGGCGGTCATGACGGGTCTCCTTCGGTTCGGCTCCGACCTCGCTGCGCGCTCCCCCCTGGGGATGTCGGCGGCTGCGGTCACGGATGCGACGGCCGGGGGCTGCCGGATGTGACATCGCAGAGCGGTGGATCGCGGAATCCTGCGACGGGTACGGACGTTGGTTCCGGCATGACGGGATTCGATGCAGAGCAGGACGCGCTCCTCCGGCTGATCGCCGAGGAGGACGGTGGGGTGCTCGTGACGCTGAAGCGGGACGGCCGGCCCCAGCTGTCCAATGTCAATCACTTCTACTGTCCCGAGGAGCGCATCATCCGCGTCTCGATCACCGAGGACAGGGCGAAGACGCGGAACCTCCGGCGCGATCCGAGGGCGAGCTACCACGTCACCAGCAAGGACCGCTGGGCCTGGACGGTCGCGGACGGGACCGCCGAGCTGTCGCCGGTCGCCGCCGATCCGCACGACGCGACCGTGGAGGAGCTGATCACGCTCTACCGCGACGTGCAGGGCGAGCACCCCGACTGGGACGACTACCGCAGTGCCATGGTCCGCGACCGGCGGATCGTCCTGCGACTGCACGTGGAGCATGTGTACGGGCAGCCGCGTGGCTGAGGCAGCGAGATCCGGCCGTCATTCATTCCCCTGGCCGTCCCCTACTCGCACGGTCGTACCCCCTGCTGATAATGAAACGACACCGACTCCCTCAGGAGATGTTGTGACCGGCGCTGACTCCCTGCACCCGCTTCGCACCCGGCTCCGTACGCTGCGTCCTGTCGCATTCGGCGCCGACCCTGACGGCGACCGCATGGAGCGCATCCGGCGCTCACCCAACTTCGCCGACGGCGTCTTCCAGAACCCCATGGGAGCGCGGAGCAGGCCGTCCGGCTCCATGCTGGAGTTCGCGAAGGTCTTCTTTCGCAAGGAGGAGCGGGCCCGCAGGACGCCGACCGGCACGGTACCCGTCCACGCCACCACGCTCGCCGATCTCGCCGCTCCGCCCGCCACGGGGCTGCGGCTCACCTGGATGGGTCATTCGAGCGTGCTGGCCGAGATCGACGGCCGCCGGGTCCTGTTCGACCCGGTGTGGGGCGAGCGATGCTCGCCCTTCGCGTTTGCCGGGCCCAAGCGGCTGCACCCCGTTCCTCTGCCGCTCGCCGCACTCGGCCCGGTCGACGCGGTCGTCATCTCCCACGACCACTACGACCACCTCGACCTGCCGACGATCGAGTCCCTGGCGGGTTCGAACACAGTCTTCGCCGTGCCGCTCGGCGTCGGGGCCCACCTGGAGCGCTGGGGCGTGTCCGCCGACCGGATGCGCGAGCTCGACTGGAACGAGACCACGCACATCGCGGGGATCAGCCTGACCGCGACCCCCGCCCGGCACTTCTGCGGGCGCGGCCTGCGCAACCAGCAGCACACTCTCTGGGCGTCCTGGGCCGTCGCGGGCCCGGAGCACCGGATCTACCACAGCGGGGACACCGGCTACTTCCCCGGTTTCCAGGACATCGGAGCCGAGCACGGCCCGTTCGACGCGACGATGATCCAGATCGGCGCCTACTCCGAGTACTGGCCCAAGAACCACACGGACCATAGGCCGCTGCCGGGCGCGTGGCCGGACATTCACATGACGCCTGCGCAGGGGGTGCAGGCGCACTTTGACCTGCAGGGATCGAGGCCGCACGGTGTGCTGCTGCCGATCCACTGGGGCACCTTCAACCTCGCGCTCCATCCCTGGGCGGAGCCGGGGGAGTGGACGATGGACGCGGCCGAGGAAGTCGGCCAGCCGGTGGCGGTCCCGTGCCCGGGTGAGCCCTTCGAGCCCGCTGGCGTTCTGCCGGTCGATCGGTGGTGGCGCGCGGTCTCCCCGCCGATCGCCCACCCGTGGCGGCGCCCGGAGCCCGTGGACGTGCCCTCGGCTGACACCCTCCAGGGTGATCTTGACCTGGCCGGCGAACGCTGATGGCGATCGCGCCCGCATTCCGCGGCCTCGCACTTCGTCGTCGCCCCCTGCGAGATCGCAGGTCGGCCCCGCCGTCGTTCGCTGTGAGCAAGCAGGTCGGGCGGAGCCTGTGCATGCTCCGCCCGACCCGGCTCAGGCCGGAGTGCGTCGCAGCACCGCGCCCGTTTCGGTCAGACACGACCATGCGACTGCGCAGCTCGCCACGCTTGCCAGCACGCCGATCAGTGTGTCCGGGCCAAAGGACCCGGTGGCGACCGTTCTCAGGAACATCACGGCGATGGCCAGCTCACCGAGCGCGAGCAGGGTGAGCCAGCCCACGTGCAGCGCACGAGGTGTCCTCTCCCTGGCCCGTGCCGAGCCCAGCAGGGCGGCTCCGCCGGTCATGGCCAAGAGGGCCACAGCGATCAGCAGTGCGTACAGCACGGCGGAGGAGGTGCTGGGATCGGTGTGGTCGATCTCCGCGGTGTCGGGCACCAAAGTGAACGCCAGCTCCAGCAGGGCGACGTATGCGACCTGGCCGAGCAGCAGCACCGGCACGACTCGGCGGTGGAACACGGTCATCATGCGTTGCTTTTTACCAGACGACCGTTCTTGATGATCCAGAGCTTGCCCGTCGAGACATGGCTCTTGCACGGACTCCGGGTTTTCCGCCTCGGCGTTGGAGCAGCGGGCCTTGTAGCAGCGGCCGATTTAGCGCGCCCCTTCTTGTTGTTCTTCAGGTCCATCTCCTTGTCGACGCCCCGGGACTGGGATTCGTGGCGGGTCGCCACGTCGTACGCCGATTCGTGGTCGACGAAGACCTCCATCGGGGCGTTCCAGTAGCAGTGCCGGAAGGCGTCGCCCGTGCCCTGGAAGAGGGTCTTGTCGGGGTAGAGCTCCTTGGCGTACGTGAGAGCGGCCTCCGCCAGGTCACGTGCCGTGAAGCAGTCGTACGGGTTCCAGAAGCAGTAGCTGCGTTCGGCAGGCGTCACGGCCGCCTTCGGATCACTGGAGGAGGGCGGCGGGCGCGGTGACTGGCGGTTCGGCCGTCATCGCGCCCGCGGTGGTGTACGTGCTTCCAGGTCTCAGACGATATGTCAGACGCCCGGCACCGGGAACGGGTCGAGGTCCGGCTTGAGGACCTGGCCCGGCTTCGGCGTGACCTGGTCCACCAGGTAGGAGGTCACCAGCCCGTTCAGCGCCTTGCTCCGGCCGACCGCGCAGTGCTCGATCACGTCGACCGTGACCAGCACGGCGTTGCCGAGCTCCCGCTGCATGTTCTGGGAGAACTTGTACTGGGTGGCCGGGTCGAAGGTGTTGCCGATGACCATGACCGGGTTGGCGGTCTGCTTGTTCCACGGGCCGGGGTACTGCTCAGCGGCACGTGCGGGCGACGGCCAGGTCGCGCATGCGGGCGCGTCGTAGGCCTGGTACCGGCCGAAGGTGGGGGCGTCATGCTCCCAGGGGCGCGCCAGGTTCGCAAACACCTTGGGGTTCGTCGGGTACGGCTTGTCCTGGCAGTTGACGCCGTAGTAGGAGTCGTCGGCGGTGTACGGGGAGTCGGCCGGGGCTTCACGCAGCGCCGCCGGGACAACCTTGGCCAGCCGGTCCGCCTCGTCCGTGGATACCGTCCTTGCCCCCGCGCCGAAGCCCTGCTTCGGGTTGATCGCCTCGTGCAGTGCCTGCAACGAGCGGGCCAGCGGTGCCAGTCGGGTCTGCGCGTACAGGGCGTCGGCGACCTGGCTGGTGAAGCTGCTCAGGGTGACCTGCGAACCGCTCGGCAAAGTCACCGGGCTGGTGCGAAGGTGGTCGCGGATCGCGTCGAACTTGGCGCGTGTGTCGCCCTCGGCGAACGCACAGCGCGGCGCACCGGCGGTCTTGCAGCGCTTGAGGAACTCGTCCAGGGAGAGTTCGAAGCCGCCTGCGGCGCGCTGCCGGTCGTACTCCAGGCCGTTGTGCAGGCGCAGCTGCGGGTCGACGTTACCGTCGATGATGAGGGCGCGCACCTTGTCCGGGTACATGTTGGCGTAGGTGGCGCCGATCAACGTGCCGTAGGAGAACCCGGCGAAGTTGAGCTGGGCGTCACCGACGGCCTGACGCATGCGGTCGAGGTCGCGCACGACATTGATGGTGGACATGTGCTGGATGAGTGCACCCGCGTTACGGGCGCACGCGTCGGTGTAGTCCTTGGTGGCCGCGAGCGTGCCGTCCACCTCGGCCGGCGTGACGGGCACACCGGTGATTCGACCGAAGACCGCGTCGGCCTCCTCGTTGGTCTTGAAGCACCGTAGCGGGTTGCTCCGTGCTACGCCGCGGGGATCGAAGCCGATCAGGTCGAAGTGCTCCATGACGCGGGGCTCGAACCGGGTCGTGGTGGCCCACAGGTAACCACTGCCGCCCGGTCCGCCGGGGTTGAGGAACAGCGAACCGATGCGCTTGGCAGGGTCGCCGGCCCGCCGCCGCATCATGGCGATGCCGATCTTCTCGCCTGACGGGTTCGCATAGTCCAGTGGCACCGGGTACACGGCACAGTCGTAGATCTTGGGATCGGGCTTGGACGGGTCCGGGTTGCAGGGCGTCCAGACCACCGAGTCGACCTGCTGCCCGGTGGTGGCCGGGGCGGTCGCGGGGGTCGTTGCTCCGGCGGGCATCGCGGGTGCGGCCGACGCCGTGACGGCGCTGCCGGAAATGAGGGCGAAAGCGCTGGTGAGTGCCGTCGCCAGAACTGATATGCGAGACAAGGAACCTCCTTCGATTTCTCAAACCCGGTCAGCATGGCAGTACTTGAGGGGGTGGTAAAGATCTCGTGCAAGGCGTCGGGCCGGGGGCGTTGCGTATCGTGGTGCCCTGTCACCTGTGCCGGGTTCATGCGGTACGCGCCGTGCGACGGGCTGACCGATGGCGGAGATGGAGCAGTGTCAACGCCTGGTGGCGGACGTCGGTTGGGGCCGGGACACGGGTCGCCGAACCGTGGGGCCCCTGGGAACTCCCGTGCTTGCGCACCATCCGCCTCGACCTGCCCACGCGGACCACCGAACTGGACCTGTCGTTGCGTCTCACTGAGCGCTACGAAACCGCCCGGCGGTCCGGCTGCCGGGCTACCGATATCAATGCGGCGTTATCGGTCCCTTGTGCGAGGGCTCATACCAGAGCGGGATGGATGGCGGGCAAGTTTGACAACTGCCCGTCGCGGCAGCTCGATTGGTGACTACTGTGTGTGGCCGGTGATCAACGCTGGGCTCATATCGTTCGAGCATGGCCGAGCGCTGACCCGAGCCTGACCGACGACCGTAGGTGCCACCGCATGAACGCCGATTCCAGGTGCCCCATGTACCGAGGACGCTGATGTCTCAACTTCGCGCACCTGAAGCGCGACCGGAACGCCGAGAGGGCGCGCGGCACGGCCGGCCGGGTGCCCGTGCCCACTCGGCCGCGGCCAAGCCGCCGTCTCCTGACGCCCGTCTGGGCCCCCAGATTCTGCGTATCGCCCTGCTCCCGGTGATCGCCGTGGTGCTGAGCGGTGCCGCAGCCGTCATCTTCACCATCCGTTCCACAGGTGCCCGCCCGACCACCCAACTCTGGACCGCACTGGGCGGGTTCGGGGCGCTGGCCGTCGCCGCCGTGGGCGCCGCATTCCTCGCTGCCAACCGGGTCACGACCACCGTCCTCGGCCGCTGCCTGGCCCTGCGCCGTGCCAGTGCCCAGGGCCAGGCCGACCTGCAGCGGCTGGTGGAGAAGCTCCGCAATGGAGAACCGGCGCCCGCGCGGCGCCCCCCGCGGCCCGTCGCCCCCGGCAGTGACGCCTTCGACCTTCTCGCCCAGGAAATGGGCCGGTCGCACGAAGGGGCCATCGCCGCCGTCGTCCAGGTAGCACAGCTGAGCAGCAACTCCGGCGAGGAACAGCGGGTCGAGGTCTTCGTCAACCTCGCCCGCCGCCTCCAGTCCCTCGTCCACCGGGAGATCCAGCTGCTCGACGAGCTGGAGCATGAGGTCGAGGACCCCGATCTCCTCAAGGGCCTTTTCCAGGTCGATCACCTCGCCACCCGCATCCGCAGGCACGCCGAGAACCTCGCCGTCCTCGGCGGGGCCGTCTCCCGGCGCCAGTGGAGCAACCCGGTCACCATGACCGAGGTGCTGCGCTCCGCGATCGCCGAGGTCGAGCAGTATCCGCGGGTCAAACTGGTGCCGCCGATCGACGGCACCCTGCGCGGTCACGCCGTGGCCGATGTGATCCATCTGCTGGCCGAACTCGTCGAGAACGCCACCGTGTTCTCCGCCCCGCACACCCAGGTGCTGCTGCGGGCCCAGCACGTCACCGCCGGACTGGCCCTGGAGGTCGAGGACCGGGGGCTCGGCATGCCGGGCAACGAGCAGAAGCGGATGAACGCCCTGCTCGCCGACCCCGACCAGGTCAACGTCGCCCATCTGCTCCAGGACGGCCGGATCGGGCTCTTCGTCGTCGCATCGCTGGCCCGCAGACATGGCATCGCCGTCCGGTTGCAGAGCAACATCTACGGCGGCACCCAGGCCGTACTGGTACTCCCGCAGTCCCTGCTCGGCGCCGACACCGAGGCACCCACCACGGCCGACGCCGTCCCGGTCCCGCCGCCCGGGCCCGTACGCCGGCCGCCCGCCCAGGACGCCACCGCGCACCAGCGGAAACTGAGCCCGGCCCCGAACCGGCAGGCCCAGGTGCCCAGTCAGCCGCTCCGCCTGCACCAAACGTCCCAGCAGCCGCGAAGGCAAGGCGAGGGGCCACCGCTGCCACTGCGTGCCGAGCGTGTCACCTGGCCCACCCCGGCCGAAGCCCGGCCCGGCATTCAGCGCCCGGACGACACGCTTCCGGCCCTCCCGCCGGAGCCCGGAACCGTGCGCGGCACCATGGGCCGGCCCCAACTCCCCAGGCGCGCCCACCAGGAACACCTGGTCCCGCAGCTGCGCGAAGCCCCCGCCCCCCGTGCCGAGGACGAAGCACCCCCGTTGCACGACCCGGGGCTGATGGCGTCATTCCGGCGGGGCACCGAGCTCGCCGACGCCCGGAGCGAAGCGGACGCCGACACCGCACAGCCCCTGGTCGGCGGCCTCGACGCGGCCGGGCCGCCGGCCCGGCGGCCCCTCGAACCGCTGCCTGTCCGCGGAAGCACCGCGACCACCTCCCCGCTCCCTCCCGAACCGGACCCCCTCGAAACGCATACCTTGAAGGAGTAGATGCACCATGACGACCGATATGCCGTCCGGCCAGGTCGCCGACCTCGACTGGCTGCTGAGCGGGCTGGTACAGCGTGTGCCGTACACGCGCAGCGCGGTCCTGCTCTCCGCCGACGGGCTGGTGAAGTCCCTCCACGGCATGGACGCGGACAGCGCCGACCACATGGCAGCGCTGGCCGCCGGTCTGTACTCCCTCGGCCGCAGCGCCGGGGCACGCTTCGGGGACAACGGGGAGGTCCGGCAGGTGGTGGTGGAGCTCGACTCGACGCTGCTCTTCGTCTCCACCGCCGGTTCCGGCACCTGCCTCGCTGTCCTCGCCGGACGCGAGGCAGATGCCGCGGTGCTCGGCTACGAGATGACGATGCTGGTCAAGAGCGTCCGGCCGTATCTGACGACCCCGGCCAGACAAGCGGCCGGGGCACCGAGCACCACGGGGCTGTGAGAGTGCCGACCACGCAGGACGGGCCGTTGCTCGACGACGCCGCGGGCCGGCTCATCCGTCCGTACACCGTGAGCAACGGCCGTACCCGTCCGACCGCCGTGCTCGATCTGCTCTCCCTGGTGAGGGCCACCGGCACCGATCCGCAGACGCATCTCGGCCCGGAGCACTTCGTGGCGCTCAGGCTGTGCGGCGGACCCACTTCGGTGGCCGAGATCGCCGCGCATCTGCGGCTGCCCGCAGTCGTCACCAAGGTGCTCGTCTCCGATCTGGTCGACTGCGGCGCAGTCACCGCGCATCCGCCCGCCTTCCATGACATGCCCACAGACCGATCTCTGCTGGAGGCAGTGCTCGATGGCTTACGACGACAGCTCTGACGGCTTCGGCACCTCGGGCGGAGGGGACGCTCCCGGGGGCCCCGAGTGCTTCCCCGTCGCGCTCAAGGTGCTGGTGGCGGGCGGCTTCGGCGTCGGCAAGACGACGTTCGTGGGCGCCGTCAGCGAGATCGCACCGCTGAGCACGGAGGAGCTGCTGACCCAGGTCAGTGTGGCGACCGACAGCCTGGAGGGTATCGAGTCGAAGACCGCCACGACGGTCGCCATGGACTTCGGTCGCATCACCCTCGACGAGCAGCACGTGCTCTATCTGTTCGGCACCCCGGGCCAGGAACGCTTCTGGTTCATGTGGGACGAGCTCTCCCAGGGCGCGCTGGGAGCAGTCGTGCTCGCCGACACCCGGCGGCTCGAGGAGTGCTTCCCGGCGGTCGACTTCTTCGAGCGGCGAGGCATCGGATTCATCGTCGCAATCAACGAGTTCGACGGCGCTTACCGCTACGGCCCCGACGAGGTACGGGCCGCGCTCGACCTTTCGCCCGAGGTACCGGTCGTCCTCTGCGACGCCAGGATCGCGAACTCGGGCACCGGAGCTCTGATCACACTGGTCCAGCATCTGATTAACGCCACCTCCGACCCCGCCCCGCTCTCCACCTTCGGAGCCCACCCGTGAACGGACGCATCAACGGCCGGCTGCTGCTGACCCCCGTCGACCGCGATGCCCCCGTCCGAGCCCAGCGGCTGCGGACGCTCGGACTCGGGGAACCGGCCGGTGGATCGTTCGACAGCTTCGACGCCTTCGCGGACAAGGTGGCCGAAATAACCGATGTTCCTTTCTCGATGGTCAACTTCATCGACGGGAATCGGCAGTTCTTCGCCGGACTGCACACGCCGGCCGGTACGCACACCGGTTCCGACCTGGGCGCCATGGCCGCGGGCAGTGGCCGTGGCGGGCGGTATGTGGCCCTCGATCACGGCTACTGCCCGCACGTCGTCGCACGGCGGAAGGCGCTCGTCCTGGATGACGTCTGCGACTACCCGAGATTCGCCGGCAATCCGGTCGTCGACGACATAGGCATCCGTTCCTATCTCGGGGCTCCGCTCATCGACCGTACGGGCATCGCGCTGGGGGCGGTCTGCGCCGTCGACACCGTGCCCCGCCCCTGGGGGCGGGCCGGTCTCGACACGATCAAGTCCCTGGCGCAGGAACTTATCGGCCACATCCACCGACGGGAGGATGTGAGACATCCCGTGAATTTCCCAGAGTTCCGCTGAGTCCTTGCCCTTGTGGCCAGCGGGTTCTTCCTCCTTCGGGTGCTCTGTGCACAGTAGCCCTCGGCTTCCGGTGACGCTCACATGCCGGTGGTCTTCGCTGCGGCGGGGTTGAGGGTGGTGAACTGCTGTCGGTTTGCTGAGCGGGAGTGAGGTTTGGTGAGCAGGAGTGAGCCCTGCCGGCAGGTTCGCGCGGGTAGGAACGGGGGTTCTGGGGTCGAATGGGTGACCTTGGCGGCTGTTGCTCGTTGGGCTGGGTGACGAGTGTCCGGCCCTTGTGGGAGGGGGTGGTGTGGTGGGTGGTGTGCGGGAGTTGGCGGCGTCCTTCGTGGTGCCGGGGCCTTGCGGGGTGGCGATCCGGGACCGTCTCAAGTACCTCACGCTCCGGGACGAGAAGGTGCTGCGTGCGGTCGGTGAGCATCAGGGTGCGCTCGCTTCGCGTGATCTCAAGGCGCGCTGTGCGGACGGTCTGGAGCACAGTGCGGACGCCTGGGCGTTGCGTAAGCGGGAGCTGACCGGGGTGTCGTCGTCGCGGATCGCCGGGGCCATCACGAGGGCCACGCATGATCAGTGGGCGCTGGCGCGGCGTTGCCAGGCGGCGCACATCCAGAAGCTGGCAGCCGGGATCAACATGCTGCGGCACCGCCTGTCCCTCCCGATCGGTGCGCCCGGAAGGAAGCGCGCGGCGGGCGGCTACCGGTCGAAGAACGAGTGGTTCCGCAAGTCCCGCTGGCTCGCGATGCTGGAAGACCGGCATGCTGCTGCGGTCCGTGAGTGGCAGGCCGGGCGGGTGCGGGAGGTACGGGGCGGCAGACGTCTCCTGAACACCCGCCACCACCTCGCCGAGGCCCAGCTCACCGAGGAGCAGTGGCGGGAAAACTGGGAGGCGGGACGCTGGTTTCTCGCTGCGGATGGTGAGTCGGGGAAGCGGTTCGGGAACGAGACGATCCGTGTCACCCCGGACGGCGAGGTGAGCATCAAGCTGCCTGCTCCGCTCGCGCACCTGGCCAACGCCGGGCACGGCCGGTACATCCTCACCTCCACCGTGGCGTTTGCGCACCGGGGTGCGGAGTGGGCCGACCGCATCACCGCGAACCGGGCTGTGGCCTACCGCATCCACCTCGACGTGGACCGTGGCCGCTGGTACCTCACCGCATCCTGGCAACGCCCCGTCGTGAAGACCATCCCGCTGGAGGCCGCCCGTGCCCGGGGCATGATCGGCGTCGACACCAACGCCGACCACTTCGCCGCCTACCACCTCGACCAGCACGGCAACCCCATCGGAGACCCGCGCCGCTTCCCCTACGACCTGTCCGGAACCGCCGATCACCGCGACGCACAGATCCGCCACGCCCTGACCCGCCTGGTCAACTGGGCCAGGCAGGCCGGTGTCGCCGCGATCGGGATCGAAGACCTCGACTTCACCACCGAGAAGACCCGGGAGAAGCACGGCCGCCGGAAGCGGTTCCGGCAGCTCATCTCCGGCATGCCGACCGGGAAACTCAAGGCCCGGCTGGTGTCGATGGCCGCCGAACACGGCCTGAGCATCGTCGCGGTCGACCCCGCCTACACCTCCCGGTGGGGTGCCCAGCACTGGCAGAAGCCGCTGGCCACCCCGCACCGCACCATGTCCCGTCACGATGCCGCCGGTATCGCGATCGGACGACGCGCCCTCGGACACCCGGTCCGGGATGGGGTATCCCCTGCTCGAACGGAGTTGAGAGCTTGGGGAAGGACGGCACCGCCCCCGCACGACCGGAGCGATCGTGCGGGGCATCGGACCATCCAGGCCGGACCAGGTGACCGGGGACGTGAGGGAACCCGCCCACCTGCCACGGACCGGCTCCCCGGAGGGCCGTCGCCGAGCGGGACGCGAAAGCGGGAACCCAGCGCATCCAACACCGTTCGGGATGCGCCCAGTACGCAGCAGTGGGTCTAGAACTCACTTATGCACACTGGCTAGGAACGGTCTTGTGCACTACGCCGACCGACACCTTGACTGCGGCGGCGATCTCGCGGATCGACTGGCTTCGGCGCGGCGGGCGAGGATCATTCATCACTTATCGGCATCCACCACAGGGCGGCGGCCGTCTATGCGGCCGCGGGCCCGGCCGTAATTCGCTTGCCCTGGCCACGGGTCAACGCTGCACTGTGGCCAGACACCACGAGTCGTGGTGCCGGTATCCCGAGGAGGCAGCAGCAATGGAGATCCGTCCCACGACCGACAAGGACCTCGACGTCTTCGTCGACACAGTCCATGCCGCGTTCGGGCGCTTCCCGGAAACCCCGATCGAGGGCGGCGGGCTCTGGTGGTCCGCGCTCGAAATAGACCGGTGCATGCTCGCCCTGACGGCGGACGGGCGGCCCGTCGGCACCGCCGCCACGCACTCCTTCGAGCTCACCCTGCCCGGTGAGACCCTCGTCCCGGCCGCCGGGGTGACCGCCGTCGGCGTCCTGCCCTCGCACCGGCGCCAGGGCGTGCTCAGCGCGATGATGCGGCATCAGCTCACCGAGTTGCGGGCCCGCAGGGAGTTCCTTTCCGTGCTGCTGGCCTCTGAGGCCCCGATCTACGGCAGGTTCGGCTACGGACCGGCGACCTACACGGCGCGGCTGACGGTGCCGCGCCACGAGGCCGCCCTCGCCGTTCCCCGGGCGCGCGGAGTGGCCCAGGCACCAGCGAACGGCTCGGACAACGGCTCGGTCGAGGTGCTGCGTCGGGCCGAGTGCGGCGAGATTCTGGAAGAGGTCTACGACCGGTATCGCCGCGCCCAGCCCGGCGCGCTGTCCCGGCCGCACCGTTGGTGGGCCTTGCGCGCGGGGCAGCCCCCGATCTCGCCGGCGCCGCGCTACGTCGCTGTCCACCGGGACGCCGACGGCGTCCCGGACGGGTACGCCAGCTACTCGATCGAGTCCGGCACCCTGACGGTCGACGAGACCATCGCCACCGACGACGCCGTCTTCACGGCCCTGGCCCGGTTCGTACTCGGACACGACCAGGTCTCTCAGGTCGTGTTCAAGCACGTCCCGCCCGATCACCCGCTGCGCTGGCAGTTCGCGGACTTCCGCGCCGGCGAGGTGAGCGGCGACACCGACTGGCTCTGGGTGCGGCTGCTGGACGTCCCGCGTGCGCTGACCGCGCGCGGCTGGTTCACGGACGGCGAGCTCGTCCTCGACATCGACGACCCGTTCCTCGGCGAACACGACCGCTACCTGCTGACCGTCCGGGACAGCAAGGCCGACTGCGTCCCGACGGACCGGAAGCCCGACCTTTCCCTGGACATCAGCGACCTGGGCTCCATCTACCTCGGCGGCATTGCGCCGAGCACGCTCGTGCGTGCCGGACACATCCGGGCCCACCGCCCAGGCGCAGCCACCCTCGCTGACGCACTCTTCCGCGCCGAGCGCTCCCCGCACTGCCTGCACTGGTTCTGACCGCGCTCGCAGACCCTGCACAACTCTCGTTCGTCGGCTACTCGTTCGGCCTGACGAACAAGTCGGAGACGAAGCAACGGGAGTACGCCGGGGGTCGGCTGCTTTGCACCGTGGATCAGGGATAGGAGACCGGGGCTGACCGCGAACCCACGGGTCTCTCCCCCAGAATCGGGGAATCGCACCCGTGGGTTCGTGCTGAAGAACCTTCGGTTTCCCCGAACTCGCAGGGATCCAAGGCCTTGGGGACAAACCCGTCCTCCAAGCCCGGCCCCTCCGCCACCTTCCGAGCACTCGGCTGCCACGACAAGGGCCCACCCGCTTCGCCACCGAAGTCGGAACTCCCTGGAGTCGATACGCCCCCCGAGGCCACTGACGACAACCGATCAAGCCAAGCGGGAAACTGATGTGTGATCGGACCTCAGGAGTGTCACCCTGTCCCGGGTGACCTCAATCGAGACGACCTCCATCCAGGCCGCCGCAGCTCGAAACAATGCCGACTGGTGTGCTTCGGTCTGCCGGTCCCACGGCATTACGGGGACCTTCGGCCAGACGGCCTGGTGGAGTTCCTGCCGCACGCCGCGGTACTACCCCGACGCCGTCACTCTGCACCACGACGCGGTGCCGGCCGACTTTCTTGCTGAGATTGACACCGCGGCCCCCGGGTGCTCGATCAAGGACAGTTTCGCCACGCTCGACCTCACCTCCAGCGGCTTCGTCGAACTCTTCCATGCCCAGTGGATCCACCGCCCAGCCGAACTCCCCGCACCAGCAACGCCGGCCCTGCGCACCGAGCGGGTCTCCACGGCAGCCCAGCTTCGCGACTGGCAGGCCGCTTGGCACGGCGGTGACGGAACCCCGGACGTCTTCCGACCAGCGCTACTGGACGATCCCTCCGTGATGGTGCTCGCCGTCCACGACGGCGAAGGCCTCTCCGGCGGTGTCATCCTGAACCGCAGCACGGGGCTGATCGGCCTCTCCAACCTCTTCGCCGTCAACAGCAGCGACGTTGCGGCCATCTGGTCATCAGCGATCGCCGCAGTCGCCGCCCATTTCCCCGGTCTTCCCCTCGTCGGATACGAACACGGGGACGATCTCGCGCACGCACAGGCCAGCGGATTCGACACACTGGGCACACTTCGCATCTGGCTGCACGACTCCTGACCGGCAGCTGACCCCCGCCCAAGTGGCGGGGACCTTCCGCATAGCGGAGATCATGGACGACGCGCCAGGCGCGGTGTACAGCCCCGTCCGTGTCGCACTACAGACCGTCCGATCAACGACGCCCACCCGTCCCGGGGGCCGACAACGGCAGCATCGCGCTCCGATATGTCGCGCCGCCGGTGCCTCGGACGTGTGTGAGCCGCCGCCCGTGCCTGGATGCCCGTGCTCAGACCTCGACCGTCGTGCCGTCCAGGAAGGTCAGCACCACCGACTCCGCGTCGACGCGCACCGCCACCGATTCACGCAGCGCCCGCGGATGGACAGTGTCGCGGGACAGCGCGACCAGCGAGATATGGATGCTCTGCCCGCCCGGATGCCGTTCGCTCCGGAGATACGGGATCGCGGAGTGCGGCCCGTACGCGTTGGACTGCACGTCCCGCGCGACGCCGGACCCTTCCGCTGCCTCCTCGGGCGCCGCGCCCGCCGCGGTGTCCCAGCCGTACAGGGCGACCATGGCACTGGTCAGACCGTCGGCGGTGCGCGTCAGCGCCCAGCCGGGTCCCGACGAGGAGAACGGCCGCTCGGTGTGCGCGACCGCGTGACCGCCCTCCCGCACCACCGCACCCTCCGGCGCCTCGACCCGGTGCACCCGGATCTCCCACGGGCCGTGCAGCACACTCGTGGTCTCGATCCGGTACGCACGGTCGTCGTGGGGCAGCCGGGCCGCGTACCAGGACGAGGCGACGCGGTCCTCACAGCGCACCGGATGGATCCTCCGTCGCCGTGACGGGGTGCCGTCCGGGGCGAGGAGCGCCAGATGGCCGTCGACGGCGCGTGTCACGGCGTGCGGCGCGGACTCGGGCGCGGTCACTGTCGAATAGGCGAGCTTCGCGTAGTGCGGGTCGTCCTCGCCCGTGTCCGCGTCCGAGGTGTCGTCGGTGGCGGCGGGCGGGTTGTGGTCGCTGCCGTGGTTGATCAGCCGGACGATGCCGTCGTGCCGTGTGGCGTGCAGCAGCCATCCCGGTGCGGGCAGTGCGGTGTCATGGTCGGACTCCTCGACGGGGAGCGGGAGTTCCCGCTCCGTCCACACCGGGTGGTCTGCCGGGAGCAGCAGCCCGAGGAAGCCCTTGCTCGCCCAGTACGGGGAAGCGGGACCGGAGTACGGCTGGGTGCTCGGCAGGAACGTGTCGTACCAGCCGAGGGTCAGCAGCCCCCGCTCGTCCGGGACGCCGCGCTCCACGAAGTGCCGCAGGGTGCCCGACGCGAGCCGGCGTGTGAGTCCGGGTGCGAGCGGCGTGCACTCGGCCAGGGCCCCCATCCAGACCGGTGCGAGTGCCGCGAACCGGTACGTCAGCGATCGTCCCTGATGGACCGGCGCACCGTCGGAGCCGAAGAAGTGCGGATAGTCCTGCAGGAACCGGGAGAGCCGCTGCCGGTAGACCTCGGTCCTGCCGCCGTCGTCGTCCGGGCCCGCTATCCGCGACCAGAGCAGCGGATAGAGATGCATGGCCCAGCCGATGTAGTAGTCGAAGTTTCGGCCGTCCCCGTCGGTGTACCACCCGTCCCCGACGTACCAGTCCTCGATCCTGTCCAGATTGCTCTCGATGTCGGAGCGGCTGTAGGGGGCGCCCACCGAGGCGAGGAACTGCTCGGACACCACCTGGAAGAGACGCCAGTTGTTGTCCCAGGTGCGGCCACCGACGAAGCCGGAGAACCAGTCGACGACCCGCTCCTGGACCCGGGTGTCCAGCTTGTCCCATATCCAGGGGCGGGTCTCATGCAGACCGACGGCGATCGAGGCGGCCTCGACCATCTGCTGCGAGCAGTCGGTGAGCGTGGGCCAGGCCTCGGTGGAGGCCGGGTCCGTGCCCGTTGCCAGACCGTGCGCGTAGCGTTCGATCAGTTTCGGATCGACGTCCCCCCGGGCTCCGGCGATACGGAAGGCTGCCATCAGGAAGGAGCGTGCGTATCCTTCGAGCCCGTCCGACACCACGCCCGACCAACTGGCCCGGCCGGGTAGCCGGTACTGCGCGAAGCCCGGTGTGGCGTACGGGACGAGCGCGTCGAGCATCCGGTCGGCCGAGGCCTCCCAGTGCGCGCGCGTCCAGCCGGTCCGTGAGGACAGCAGCCGGTCGGTCGGGGGGAGGTGCAGGAAGGGCGGGGTCATGCGGGCTTTGCTCCTCAGTCCGTCAGGGTCGACGGGTCTACGGGCGGTTTGGGCAGGTTGAGCGCGGCGAGGGCACTGCGGCGGCTGAACGGGGACGAGGTGAGGGAAGCGTGCATGCGTACTCCCGGAGGAAGGAGGGGAAGGCCGGTCGCAGGTGCCTGCTCAGGACAGGGTGGCGGTGTGCGTGTGACCGCGCGATCCGCCGACCGTGACGGTGAGGACGGGGCGACGGCCGGGTGTCACGGACACGGTGGGGTCGGCGGTGACCACCCTGCTCACCGGGAAGGGCAGTTCCACCGTGACCGTAGTCTGCGTGCGGCTCGGGTCGGCGACGGCGACGGAGAGTTCCTCGCCTCGGCGCTGGATCAGCACCGAGGCCGGTCCGGATGCGGTGATCCCGGCGGCGGTGGCGGCTGCCCAGAAGTTCACCGCGGTCAGCCCCTGCCTGCTGACCTCCACGGCCTGCGCGGTGGCGTCGTTGGCGACGATCCGGACCGGACGCGAGTGCGACCAGACGGCGGTCGCAGCCGCGGACGCGCCGGGCAGCAGGATATAGGCGTAGCCCGCATCGGTGGGGGAGACACCGTGATCGACCCAGAGTGTCACATAGCGGCGGGTGACCGGATCGGTGCTGCCGCCGGTGTCCGCGCCGGTGTTGAGCGCCCGCCAGGTTCCGGTCCGCTCCTCGCGCAGCGCCTGAAGAGCAGTGGGGTCGGGGAAGACATAGCCGCCGACGCCGTCGACATGCGCCCACCGGGCGCGACCGAACTCCTTGGTCCAGCCCTGGTCCGCCGGCTGTCGGACGCCGTCGACCGTCAGCTGCTGCGTGCCGCCCGCACCGAGATTGCGGTTCTCGATGACCGTCTCGATCGTGCGCCCGTCGCTCGCGGTGATACCCGCGCCGAGCGCGATCACCGCATTGTCGAGCAGGAACCAGGATTTCCTGGCCCGCAGGGTGCTGCCCGAGGGACCGATGAGCTCCATCGCCGAAGCACCGAACCGGTCGTGGAGTACTGCTCCGCCCGCCACGGCGTTCGTCGGCCGGTAGGTGGAAGTACCGGCACCGGTGCCGAGATCGGTCCGCTGCCTGGTGTCGACCGTGGTGCCGGGCAGCCGGTACGGGTCGACGGTCGGCCAGAAGCCTTCGTTGAACTGCCCGAGATCGTCGCCGTCGTACAGATACGTCATTCCGTCGCCGGTGTACCAGCCGTGCAGATTCTCGCCGTTGCCGGCCTCGTAGGCCGAGATCCGCTTCGACGACAACGACAGTGTGCAGGCCCAGCGGGGCTGGCGGTGCACCACCCGGTCCATGTCGGCGAAGACGAAGTGACCGGTCGTGCGCGCCTCGGCGGGGGCTCCGGCAGCCTCGGCACGCTGAAGGGGGACGCCCTGAAGGACGTCATCGCCGGCCGTAAGCCGATGTCGGCCTACGACCAGCTGGTCAAGGACTACCTGGCCAAGGGCGGCGAGCAGGCCCGCGGCGAATTCGAAGAGGCCTTCCAGAAGGGCGAGAAGTGATGAGCGCCCCCACCAGCAGGCGGTCCGCTCTCCGGCTCGGCGGCGCAGCCGTCGCGGCAGCGGTCGCGGTACCCGTCCTCGGCTCGCCCGCCAGTGCCCGCAGCCGCGGCTTCGACCACAGCGGGAGCGCACGGAGAAGATCGCACTGCCGGGAACGGGCCGCGTGGCACTGTCCCAGGTCCTGATTCACCCGTAGGGCTGCGGTCTCACCGCAGGTGATCCCAGCCGCCGGACGGGCCCTGGCCCGTCCGGCATCTTCACGCCTGCGTTCTCCGTGCTCCTGATGCGCTCCTGGCGGACGCCCCCGGACTCGATCGCCGGACGGGTCGGGGCCGCCGCTCTCCGCGGTGCAACGCGCGGGGGTTCGAGCCGGTCGGCACGATCAAACCCGTCCGGTGACGGAGGACGCAGCGGACCCGTCACCCCCGGTCACCGCACCCCACTCCCCGGCACTCCCGTACTGCCCCGTAACACCACCTCACCCTCCACCCGCACCACCCGGGCCCGCTTCCCGGCCCCCACCTCCCGCAGCGCCAGCGCGATCGCGTTCTCGCCCATCGATGTCAGGGGCAGCGCCACCGTCGTGAGCGGCGGTGACAACTCCCGTACCAGCGGGATGTCGTCGAACCCGGCCAGCGACACATCCTCCGGCACCCGCGACCCCGCCTCCCGCAGCGCCGCCAACGCCCCGACCGCCATCACATCGGTCACCGCGAAGACACACGTCGGCCGGGCGCGGGTCGGCACCCGCGCCGTGGCGAGCAGCAGCCGCCGCGCCGCCTCGTACCCGCCGTCACGGGTGAACGCCCCCTCCATCACCTGGTCGAGGCCGATGCCCGCCTCGGCGAGCCCCTCGCGGAACCCCGCCAACCGGTCGGAGACCGTTGTCAGCTCGGGCGGCCCGCTGAGCACCGCGAACCTCCGATGCCCCAGCTCCACCAGTGCCCGGGCCAGTGCAGCCGCTCCCGCCCGGTTCTCCGGCTGCACGGTGTCCACCCGCAGGCTGCGGTGCCGGCTGACGACCGCCACCCGCCCGCCGGCCCTGACATACGGCTCCAGCTCGGTATCCATGGCCCGCTCCCACGCGCGGTCCTGGAAGCCCGAGCCGATCAGCAGGATCGCCCGCGCGCGCTGAGCCCGCAACATGGAGACGTAACTGATCTCCCGCGCCGGCTCCCGGAACGTGGAGGCCAGCATGACGAGCAGCCCCCGTTCCGCAGCCGCCCGCATCACGCCGCTGGAGATCGCGGCGAAGTACGGGTCGCTGACGTCATGGCAGATGACGCCCACCGTACGGTTGTTGGCGGCACTGGCGAGTGCCTGTGCATGTGCGTTGGGGATGTAGCCGAGCCGTTCAGCCGCCGCGTGCACCCGCTGTCGCAGGTCGTCGCGGACCGTGGCCGTACCGTTGAGCGCCCGCGAAGCGGTGGCCGGTGAGACGCCGGCCTCCCGGGCCACGGCGTCGAGCGTCACATGGGCCGTGGCCGCGACGGTGCGGCGCGCTCCCGGACGGTCCCGCGTCGTTCGTCCGCTGGTCACGCGATCACTCAACTCGACCCCCAAGGGCGCAGTGACGGCAGGGCCCCGAAACTTCAGGACGACCTATTGACCGTGCGTGCAGGCAGTCATTAGCGTGGCGGCACCTTATCAGAAAGCGCTTTCTGAAAGCGCCTTCTCCGTCATCGCAGGATCGCACAGCTCTCCACAACTACCACCTAAGTGCATGGAGTTCACCGTGAGCCAGAGCGCGTTGACCAGAAATCCCGCCGAAGTGGCGGGTGTTGCCCGGCGGGCTGGGCCGTCCGCGGGGGAGCGACTGGTGCGGGCGGCCGAGCAGAGCTGGCGCCCGGTCGCCCTGCTGCTGGCCTGCTTCGTCGTCTGGTGGGTGATCTCGGCTGCCGAGCTGGTGGAGTCGTATCTCGTGCCGTCGCCCGGTGCGACGCTCGATGTCCTCACGGGGAAGACGAGTTACCTCTGGCAGCACAGCTGGGTGACCACGTACGAGACGCTGCTCGGCTTCGTGATCGCCGTGGCCGTCGGCGTGCTGGCGGCCGTGGTCATGGTGTACTCCTCGACCGTCGAGCGCACGCTCTACCCCATTCTGCTCTTCGCCCAGGTCGTACCGAAGATCGCGATCGCGCCGCTGTTCGTGGTCTGGCTCGGCTTCGGCATCGCGCCGAAGATCCTCATCGCCGTCCTGATCGCCTTCTTCCCCGTGGTGATCTCCATGGTCACGGGACTCAAAGCGGTCGACCCGGAGATGCTCCAGCTGTCGGCGACGATGGGTGCGAAGCCCTGGCAGACCTTCCTCAAGATCCGTTTCCCGGCGTCCCTTCCGCATCTCTTCTCCGGTCTCAAGGTCGCGGTCACCCTGGCCGTCACCGGCGCCGTCGTCGGCGAGTTCGTTGGTGCCAATGAGGGGCTGGGCTATGTGATCCTGCAGGCCAACGGCAACCTGGACACACCGATGCTGTTCGCCGGACTGCTGGTGATGTCCCTGATCGGCGTCGTCCTCTTCGTTGTCGTCGAGATCGCCGAGCGCCTCCTGCTCCCCTGGCACGCCAGCCGCCGCGACGCGCCGGCCACCACCTCGTACTGAACGCCCCCCGCCCCATACCGAGCATCACCCATTGATTGCTGTAACGGACCCCGTTGCGAGAAGGGCCAGCCCATGCACGCGCGCAGACTTCTGATCGGTGTTGTACCTCTTGTCCTGCTGGCCACGGCCTGCGGCGGGAACGACGCGTCGACCTCCACCAGTGACTCGGGCAAGAAGCTGGACAAGGTCACTCTGACGCTCAACTGGTATCCGTACGGCGAACACGCGCCTTTCTACTACGGCAAGCAGCAGAAGATCTTCGAGAAGCACGGCATCGACCTGACGATCCAGGCGGGCCAGGGATCGCAGAAGACGGTGCAGGCGACCGCCGCCGGACAGACCGACTTCGGCTGGGCCGACACCCCCGCGCTGCTGGCCGCAGTCGACCAGGGAGTGCAGGTCAAGAGCCTCGGCGTCTTTCTGCAGACCACCCCCGCATCCGTGCAGTCCTTCGACTCCAAGGGCATCGGGTCACCCGCCGACCTGAAGGGGAGGACGATCGCCGGGACGGCCGGTGACGCGCTCTCCAAGACGTTCCCGATCTTCCTGAAGAAGAACAACATCGACGCGTCGGAGGTGAAGGTCCAGAACACCGACCCGGCGGGCAAAATCGCCGCGGTGATCTCCGGGAAGACCGACGGACTGCTCGGCTACGCCAGCGACCAGGGCCCGACCATGCAGGAGAAGGCCAAGAAGACCGTCTCGTATCTGCGCTTCTCCGAGAACGGGCTGAACTTCTACTCCAACGGTCTGCTCGCCGGCCAGAAGCTTCTCGCCTCCAGGTCCGAGCTGGCAGGACGCATGGCGCAGGCAGTCAGCGAGGCATGGGCCGCCGCGGCGAAGGCACCCGAGCCTGCGGTCGCGGCCATGGACGGGGCGTCGGAGCAACTGCCGCCGAAGACCGTGCTCGCGGAGCAGTTCAGGACGACGCTCACGCTGCTGCACACCACGTCGACCGAGGGCAAGGCGCCCGGGGTCAACGACGAGGCCGACTGGCAGCAGACCATCGATGTCTTCGCCGAGGCCGGAATGGTCAGCAAGCCCAAGTCCGTGGCGGAGTACTGGGACGCGAAGACGGCGCTGAAGGGATGACGATGCCGAAGCAGGACGCGAAGCCCCGGGACCCGCTCGGTGCGAGCGACCGTCGCGCCGTCACCCCGGCCGTCGGCGTGTCGGACGTCTCGGTCCGGTTCCGCGGGAAGGACCGCGATGTCACCGCCCTGCGCGAGGTCTCGCTCGACGTGGCGCCGGGCGAGTTCGTCGCCCTGGTCGGACCGTCCGGATGCGGCAAGTCGACGCTGCTGAAGCTGGTCGCCGGACTGCTGAAGCCTTCCTCGGGCGAGGTCCGGCTCGGCGGCGAACAGGTCAAGGGCCCACGACACGACATCGGTTACGTGTTCCAGCGAGCCGCCCTCCTGGAGTGGCGTTCCGCGCGCCGCAACATCTTGCTGCAGGCCGAGATCCGGAAGATGCCCGCGGCCAGGGCGCGCGACCGGGCCGACGAGCTGATTCGGATGACCGGACTCGGCGGCTTCGAGGACGCGTATCCGCACGAGCTGTCCGGCGGGATGCAGCAACGCGTTGCGCTGTGCCGCGCGTTGCTGCACGAACCGCCGGTGCTGCTGATGGACGAGCCGTTCGGCGCGCTCGACGCCCTCACGCGTGAGCAGATGAACATGGAGCTGAACCGCATCTGGCGGGAGACCGGCACCACCGTGCTGCTGGTCACCCACTCGATCTCGGAAGCGGTCTATCTGGCCGATCGGGTGGTGGTGATGAGTCCACGACCCGGCACCATCACCGAGATCATCGAGGTGGGGCTGGACGCGGAACGGGAGTACGGCGAGACGGTGGGCCGCCCGGAATTCCGGGACGCGGCGGCCCGCATCCGCGATCTGCTCGGCGCGGCGTCCGCCCACGACTGATCGGGGCGGTCCGCCCCGCCACCGCGCGGGGGAGCCAAGAGGATTCATGAAGATCTTGGGGTTCTGGCCCCGCCGCTCAGCGGCGGGGCCGGACTCGTTTTCGTGGGGATGGGGGAATGGGCAGGGGAGACGATCGGTCCGGATGTCCGGGAGAACTGCCGGGAGTTGATCCCGGTAGGGAGTGTGTTCGCGTTCCTGGCCGAGCATCGCGGTGCGCTGTTCCCGGCGGAGATGTTCGCGGACATGTACCCATCGGCGAACGGGCCGCCCGCTCGACATCACCGTCGTCGACGAGCCGCGGCCGGTCGGCCCCTTCGACGAGGCCTTCATGGCGGAGTACGCCGAGGCGCAGCTCGTCGACTCCTCGGCCATCGAGAAGGCGTACGGCCTCACCCCGAACCCGCTCCCGGCCACCGTGGGCGCGACCCTCGCCTGGTACGGGAAGCTGGTCGCCGCCCACTGAGCACACAGCGGCCCCGGGGAGGCGGAACGCTCTCCGGGGCCGCTGCGCGCGCCGGTCCGCTCAGTACCGCAGCCGCGACAGATACGTATAGCTGGCGAGCGCCGAGGCGAACGGATCAGCCGGTGAGTCGTGCTCCACCAGCCACTGCTTCACCCCGCCCCGCCGCGCCGTGTCGAACATCGCCGGGAAGTCCAGCACCCCCGACCCGACATCGGCGAAGTCCCCGTTCGGCGCCATGTCCTTCACATGCAGCGCCGGGAAGCGCCGGGGGTGGCGTACGAACAGCTCGCCCGGCGCCGAGGCGCCACCGTTGGCCGCCCAGTACAGATCCAGTTCGAAGCCGACGAGTTCCGGATCGGTCTCGGCGAGCAGGATGTCGTACAGGCTGACCCCGTCCACCACCTGATGGTCCGTGCCATGATTGTGGTAGAGCAGCTTCAGTCCGGACTCGCGGGCGGCCAGTCCCGCCTTGTTGAACTCCCGGGCCGCCTCCCGGTATCCGGCCGGACTGTGCAGCGATCCGGGCAGACTGGGTACGACGATCCACTTGCCGCCCAGCGTGTGGATGTCCTCCAGCGCCTGCGGCAGCCCGGCTCCCTTCACGATGTTGTACGCGACATGTTCGAGGACCGCCTTGAGCCGTGTTTCGTCCAGCATCCGCCGGATGTCGGCCGCGCTGTTGCCGTGCCGGCCGCTCACCCCGACCGTCGCGTACCCGATCTCCGCCAGCCGCTCCAGCGTGCCCCGGAAGTCCGTCGCCAGAGCGGTCCGCATGGTGTAGAGGTGCATGCCGATCCCGGACGGCGGGATGGGGCGGGAGCGCCCGGATTCCGTGGCGGACGCCGGGGCCGTACCGACCCCGGCGGCCGCGGCGACACCCAGAGCCGTACCGAGAAACGCACGTCGTGTGCCGTTCATTTCGTCTCTCCTCTCAGCCGACGCCGCTCAGCTCACGTCGATGTGGATGGAACCGGTGCTCGTGTCGCCCTTGTCGTCGGTGACCGTCAGATGCGCGGTGTACGCACCCTTGCGGCCGTAGGTGTGCGTCGCCGTGGCGCCCTCGGGCCCTGCGGGTTTGACGTTGTCGCCGAAGTCCCAGTGGTACGAGGTGATCGTGCGCCCGGCCGCCGGCCTGATCACACTGCTCAGCGCGACGGCGAGTGGCGAGCTGCCTGTGGCCGGGTCCGCCTTCACCGTGACCTGCGTACCGGGTTTCTTCTCGACGCCGGACCCATTGAAGTGCAGCCAGTCCACGGCGAACAGGTCGGCCTTGTCGCTCGACCACTCCGGGTTGGTGAACACCGCGTACAGTTTCACGCTGCTTCCCGGGTCCTCCAGGGCCGTGGTCGGCGAGACGATCTTGCCCCAGTCCCCGGTGTTCGGCACGGTCACCTTCCCGAGCAGCTGCCCCGTAGGGGAACCCGCGCGGAACTCGACAGTGCCACCGATCCCGCCGGAGGCCGCGCCGACCGTCACCGAGTCGATGTTCTTCAGATGCACCGGATCAAAGCTGATCCAGTCACCGTCCTCGATCTCCGTCAGCCGCTTCCCGCCGGAGGCGTCGGTCCTGTTGCCGACCACCACCCCGTCGTGCGCTCCGCCCGTCGCCGTGAAGTGCTCCGCCTCACGGAACGCGGTGCGCAGCGTCAATGAGGTCGAGCCGGTGAGCGCCGGGGTGTCCGGGGCGCCCTTGTCCTCGTAGCGGGCGGTGATCCCGTAGTACAGATTCTGGCCAGGGCCGTGGCTGTCCCCGGCATCCGTGACGATCTCGCCCGTGCAGCCGGTGTAGTTGTCGAGCGGATGCAGATGCGTGTCATGGCCGAGCTGCGACTGCACGACCACCCGCGAGCAGTCGATCGGCAGTCCGTTCCTCCCGTCCTCCTTGTCCTTCACCTGCACCGTGAACGGGATGGTGTCGCCGAAGCTGAAAATCCCCCCGTTCGGAGGCTGTTTGATCGTCACTTCGGGCCGGGTGTTGCCGACGGTGATGTCCTGAACCGCCTGCGCGGTCAGACCACCGGGTCCGGTGACGGTCAGCCGCGCCGTGGTGAGCCCCTTGGTGCGGTATGTGTACGAGGGGTTCGGCTCCGTCGAGTCCGTGGTGCCGTTGCCGTCGAAGTCCCAGGCATAGGTGACCGGCCGGCCGTCGGGCAGCCCGGAACCGGCGCTGGAGAACGTGACGGTGAGCGGCGCCGGACCGTTGTCCCGGCTCGCGGTGATCTTTGCGTCGGGCAGCCGTCCGTCACCGACGTAGTCGATCCGGTAGATGCCCGCCCCTTCGTTGGTGCCGCCACGGCCGGTGCCGCTGCCGCGCCCGAAGTCGATGACGTACAGCGCCCCGTCGGGACCGAAGTCGGCATCGAATGGCTGGTTCCACTTCATGTCCGCGAAGACGCCGTTGATCGACTGGAGTTCACCGGCCTTGACGGGTGCGAACCGCGGATTGATGAATGTCTGGTCCTTCTGCTGGAAGGAGAACGTCTTGAACCACTGCCGGGTCAGCTCGTAGGTGAACCACTTCCCCTCGAAGTACTCGGGGAACTTGGTGCGATACGTGTTGTCGGGGTCGTAGTGGTAGACCGGACCGCTCATCGGGCCACCGCCACCGGTCCCGAGCTCCGGGAACTCGGCGGATGCGGAGTAGGCGTACCAGACCGTCGCGGGCTGCGCGGGCGGCAGATTCCGCAGCCCGGTGTTGTTCGGCGAATCATTGACGATCGCCGCGCAGTCGAACTTCGGACCGGACGTCCTCGTTGCGAAGTCGTAGTCGTTGAACGGGGTGTTGTTGCCGATGCAGTACGGCCAGCCGAAATTCCCCGCCTTGGTGATCCGGGTGTACTCGACCGTGCCTTCCGGTCCGCGATTGGCGACCGCGGCCCTGGCGTCCGGGCCGTAGTCGGCGACCATCAGCGCGCCGCTCACCGGGTCCGTGGTGATCCGGAACGGGTTGCGCATCCCCATCGCATAGATCTCCGGACGGGTCTTCTCCGTACCGGGTGCGAAGAGATTGCCCTCGGGGACGGTGTATGTGCCGTCGTCCTTCGGGGTGATGCGCAGGATCTTGCCACGCAGATCGTTCGTATTGCCCGCCGTGCCCTGGGCGTCCCAGGCTCGGCGGCCCTCGCCCTCGTCGATCGGGCTGAAGCCGTCCGAGGCGAACGGGTCGGTGTTGTCACCCGTCGCCGCGTACAGATTCCCGTTCTTGTCGAAGGCGAGCGAACCGGCCATATGGGAGTTGGCCCGGCCCTCGCCGCGCCAGGTCGGAATGGTCAGCAGTCTCTTCTCCGAGGCGGGGTCGACCGTGTTGCCGGTGGCCGTGAAGCGGGAGAGGTTGAGCCGGTTCTCGGTCTTGTCGGAATGCAGCAGATAGAGCCAGTTGTTCGTGGCGAAGCCCGGATCGAGCGCGAGACCGAGCAGCCCGTCGGACTGGCTGGTCATCTCCGGCGTGTACGCGAAGTCCAGCGCCGTCGTGACCTTCATGGTCTGCTGGTCGATGACCTTGAGCTTCCCGGTGCGCTGGGCGAAGAACACCCGGCGGTCCGGGGCGACCGCCAGCTCGAACGGGTCGGCGAGGTCGCTGGTGGCCAGGGCCGTGCGCTGGAAGGAACCGGTTCGAGTAGCCGTGCAGTCACCGGACTTGGCGCCCGCGGCCCACTCGATGCCGCCCAGCAGATGCTTGACGAAGCCCTCCTCCTGGAAGGCGGACGAGGCATGGCCGCCGGCGGTGAACCAGGAGCGGCCGCCGTCGTAGTTCTGGCACCAGGACCACGGATGGTCCACGCCCTCGTTCAGGCCGCTGATGCCGTCGCGCACCTTGATCTGCGCGAGCGTGTGCACCTTGGAGGTCGGATTGGTACGCCAGTTGTACCACTCCTCCGTACGCTCCCAGAGGTCCGGAAGGCCCTTGGTGGAGGGGTGTGCATGGTCGAGCACCTTGACCCGGCCGGTCTGCACGGCGGGATGCTGATCGAAGATCGCGCCGACCAGACCCTCGTACCAGTCCCAGTCGCGCTCACTCGCCGAGGCGGCATGCAGCCCGACCCAGCCGCCGCCCGCACGGATGTACTTCTGCAGGGCGGCCCGCTCGTCGGTATTCAGCAAGTCGCCGGTCTGCGGAGTGGAGTTGGTGTTGTTGAAGACGATGGCCTGGAAGCGGGCGAGATCGGTGTCATTGAAGACGGCCGAGTCGTCGGTGGCCTCCACGTCGAAGCCGTTCTCGGCACCGAGCTTCTTGATTGCGTCGATCCCCGCCGGGATCGAGTCGTGCCTGAAGTTGGTGACCTCGGAGTAGACCAGGACCCGGAACGGGGCCGCGTGGGCGCGAGGCGGCGAGGCCACCAACAGGCCGAGGATCAGTGCGAGAAGTGCGGTAAGAGCGAGGACAGGTGAGGGTAATCCTCGCGACGGGTCTCTGCTGAACGGATGGTGACTCATGGGCGCTCCCTGTGCGGTAGGTGCCGACTGCGGGGTTTAGAAAGCGCTTTCTGGAGTACGCCGTTCAGAGTAGGTTCACGTCTTCCACGGGGTCAATGGGTCGGCAGGGCCCTCTGTGACTCTGTTGTGAGGCAGGTGCGGCCCTGCTGCGGATGGCCCTGGGCGGTGGCCGGGTCCCGGGCCCCGGGCGATTGTCAGTGCCGGGCGCTACGGTCGAATCCGACCGCACCTGGCTGGTTCACCGGATCGGAGACCGTGGATGACCACCGCCGACGACGTCCGCACGATCGCTCTTGCCCTGCCCGACACAGCCGAGAAACTGGCCTGGGGGCAGCCCACATTCCGGGTGGCCGGGAAGATTTTCGCCGCGCTCGGCGACGACGACGCGACGATGGGCGTGAAGTGCCCGGTCGAGGACCGGGCGGAGCTGATCGCCGCCGAACCGGAGAAGTTCTTCACGCGCGAGGGCCACGACAACACCTATGCGTGGGTCCGGGTGCGGCTCGCCGCACTGGACGACGTGGAGGAACTGACGGCGATCCTCACCGACTCCTGGCGCCAGGCGGCATCCCGAAAACTCCAGGACGCCCATCCGGAGTTGGGCCGGGTCGCGACCCACGGCGACGGCGCTGTCTGACCGGTGCTGGACCGGGAAGCGGGACGCGTTGGGCGCGGATGCGGAAGGGCGCCGGTGGCGGATACGACCGGCCGCGGCCGCCCACACCCCGGTCAGGCGCCCAGGAAGCCGGTGATCCGCTCCCGCAGCCCGTGCGGATCCAGGCCGTGTGCGGCGAGGTGTTCGTCCATCTGTCCGTACCGTCGAAGCTCTGCCTTCCCCACCCCGAGCCCCAGCACCCGGTGCGGCAGATCGGCGAGTGCATCGTTGGCGGCGCTCGTCGACGTGCCCGCCAGGTACGGCTCGACGATCACCACGTCCGCCGTCTTCCGGACCCCGACCGCGCGCCGGAGCCCCGCCGCGTCGAAGGGGCGCACGGTTGTCGCGTACAGCACCGTCACATCCAGGCCGTCCGTCGCTGCCAGGACGTTGTCCAGCATGGGGCCGACGGCGATCACCGCCCCGTTGCTCCCCTCTCGCACCGGCGTGAACCCGGCACCGACGCCGACTGCCCGGGCCCGCTCGTTCTGCTGGAGCGAGAGCCGCAGGTAGACCTTGTCCTCCCTGGCGGCAGCCTGCCGCAGCAGGGCCTCCGCCTCGTCGGGATGGCCCGGTACCTGCACCGTCCAGCCGTCGAGGGTGTCCATCAGTGCGACATCGCCGGGTGCCATGTGAGTGACGCCGCCCGCGGGCCAGTCGTACGAACCTCCGGCGCTGACCAGCACCCCGGACACGCCCTGATGCCCGAAGTCGAGCTTCACCTGCTCGAAGGGCCGCTCCACCAGGAACGGGGCGAACGTATGCATGATGGGTCGCATCCCGGTCAGTGCCAGTCCGGCCCCCGCGCCGACCAGCAGCTGCTCCCGGATACCTACATTGATCACCCGGTCCGGATGGGCGCGCGCGGCGCGGTCGAAGCCGTCCCGGCTGATCTCGGCCAGCACCACGGCGAGCCTGGGGTCGTCGTCCAGCAGCCGCGACGCGGTGGTGATGAAGCGGTCACGCATGGTGTCCATGGATCGGTTCTCCCTCGTTCTGAATCGCTGAATCGTTGGTGTGCGGTGGTGCGGCGGTCAGTTCTTGGGGGAGACGCGGGCGACCACGGCCCGTGGCTGCTCGGGGTGTGGTGCCGTGTATGCCGCGTACAGTGCCTCGTGGTCGCGCCCGTCCACGGTCGCGGCCGACCAGCCGGCCGCCTCGAACCGGGATGCGATGCCGCCGGGCCACCCGAAGGTGGCGGAGGCGTTGTCGATCACCAGGGTGTGCAGCTGCTCGAGGCCGGCCGGGCCGGCGTAGGCGATCGCCTCGTGGTTGCTGCCCTCGTCCAGCTCGGCGTCACCGATCAGCACCCAGACCCGGGGGAGGGTCAGCCCCTGTGCCCGGAGCCCGAGCACACTGCCGACAGCCAGCGGCAATCCGTGTCCCAGTGAACCACTGCCGATCTCCGCGCCGGGGACGAGCATGCGGTCCGGGTGATGCCCCAGCGGTGACTCGTACCCCCCGAATCCGGGCAGCAACTCCTCGTCGAGGAAGCCGTGCGCGGCGAGGACGGCGTAGTACGCCATCGGTCCGTGCCCCTTGGAGAGCAGGAACCGGTCCCGATCCGGGGCGTCGACGGTGTCGGGGGTGACGCGCAGCACCCGGTCGTACAGAACCCAGAGGGCGTCGAGGGTGGAGGTGGCGGCGGGCCCGTGCTTCTCGTCGCCGGTCATCAGGCTCATCAGGCGGTTCAGGTCACGGTATGTGTGCGCCGGAGCGGCGGCCTTGATCGTCATGCGACCAGCATTCAACCTCAAGGATGGTTGAGGTCAAGCATGGAATGGGTTCGTGAGCACCCGCTCAAGTGCGGTATTGTTCTCATGCGCGTTCGGCCAGGGGGAAAGCCCAGGTCAGGCGAGCATCGGGACGTGGCGCAGCTTGGTAGCGCACTTGACTGGGGGTCAAGGGGTCGCAGGTTCAAATCCTGTCGTCCCGACGGTAACGTCGCAGCTCAGGGGTCATCTACGGATGGCCCCTGAGTCGTATCCGGGAGCAACCGGGGAGCCCCCTCCTGCTCCCCATGCTCCCATCGCTCCCTGTACCACGACCCGCGTCAATATGGGGTTGACCTGCTGCCCCCCGTTCCGGTCGCTCCCCAGGCCACGGGCCGGCAAATACACCTATGGCTGGTCGAGGGGCACCACCGCTCCCGACCCAGTCAAATGAGGTCATCCCGCTTGACCCCCTTTGCGCCCCGGACAAAGCCCCTTGTCTGGCCGGTACTTCGCCCGGCATCTATCGCTGCGCGCGCCGTGTCGCGAAGTCCTGAACGCATCGCATCTCGTCGCCGCAGGTGAGCGGCCTGCGTGCGTGTCCCGGTGGGGGAGTACACCTGGTGGCTGCGACCCCGTGACTGCGTCGAGTTGATCTTGGCGGCCGTTGGGTTCCGTACGACGCCTTGCGGATCGGGGCTCTCCCAGCTGGTCGCGCGGACCGCCTCCACCTCGCCCGCGGCGAGAGCACAGCGAGCAGAACGAAACGGGCCGGCCCGCGAAAGCGCGGGCCGGCCCGGACTCCATGGCGCGTGGCGCTCCGCGGGTCGCTGCTCGTACCTCAGCCGGTGGTGTCGAGGCAGTTGTCGAACTCGTAGAGCGGGTTGGTGTGGACGCGTCCGTCGGCACCCGTGATCTTCTGCTGCCCGACCAGGTTGGCCGGTCCCTGCGCGGTGTAGCAGCCCGTGGGCTGCACGGCCACTTCGTAGGCGATGGCCAGGATCGGACCGGTGGGTGACGGCCACTGCACCTGACAGGACCAGTCGACTCCGGCTCCGCCCTGGGACTGGGGTATTTCCTGGCCGCCCTTGGTGCAGTGGGCTGCCATGTCCTGGGACGACTGGTCGGTGAACGAGCCCTGCAGCACGTTCTGCTGCAGCTTGTACAGGTTCATGAAGGTAGGTTCGATGGACGCCTCGAGCCGCGCACGGGTGACGTCCGGGCCGCTGCATCCGGTCGCGCCGCCGAGCAGCACGGCCACGAGTGCGGTGACCGCGGCGGACTTCGCGTACGCGCGCCTGCCGCGCGTCCGTCCGGCGGGTGACAGCAAGGTCATGTGAGCGTGCTCCTTTTCAGCCTTCGGTGAAGTCGCGGCGGCGCATGACGACGTAAGCGGCCGCCATGCAGATCACCACGTAGGCCGCACAGGCCAGGGATCCCTCCCTGAGCGGCCCGTAGTACGGCTGGTCGGCCAGTAGGCCGTGCCAGGCGTCGAACGGGGTGGTCAGCAGCAGGTGCCGAACGGGATCAAAGCCGTTGACGAACGCAAACATCTGCATCACCACGCCAACGGCGGCGGGGCCGAGCACACCCGCGATGCTGTTGCGCGTGACGAGCGAGAAGAGCAGGCCCATTGCGGTGAACCCCAGAACGGGCGGCAGCACGGTGACCCAGCTCAGCGCCACCAACACGGTGGCCTGGCCGGCCGGCACCAGGGTGCCGGACAGGTTGACGAACGGCTGATGGCCGATCAGGAGCAAGCCGGAGACGATGCTTCCGACCGCGACGGCCAGGACCACGGCCACCGAGTAGGTGGCGGCGGCGAGCGACTTGCCGACCAGGATGTCGGTGCGGCTGCGGGAGCGCGTCAGAATCGTCTTCCAGGTGCCGTGGCGGTTCTCGGAGGAGAACATGTCCCCGGCGACGAGGCAGCTCAGCAGCGGGAACGCCCACTGGCCTGCGAATCCCAGCACGACCAGAGGTATGGCGAACCCGGTGTCGTGCACCCAGCGGCCGAAGAGCGTGTCGGTCGGTTCGGTGCTCTGTACCCGCAGGGCCACGGCGAACGCGAACGGCCCAGCGAAGCAGCCGAAGAGGATCGCCCAGACCCACCACTGCGCGGCCAGCTTCGTAAGCTCCCACCGGTAGACCGCAGCGGCACCCCAGGAGCGGCGCGCCGGACCCTCCGGAAGCACGGCAGCGGGGAGGCTGCGGTCGACAGTCGTCTCTGTCATCGGGCTGCTCCTACCACGCTGTCGGCCGTCTGCGGCCGTTCGGGAGTCGTGGAGTCGGGATCGTCCGCCTGGCCGTCGCCGACCTCCTCCGGGGCTTCGGTGAGCATGTGGAACAGCGATTCCAGCGACGTCTGGACGAGACGGAGCCCGCGCACCGCGATCCCGGCCCCGGACAGGGCGAGGACGTAGTCGTCGAGCCCGTCCTGATCGGCCAGGACGGCGAGGCCGCCGTCCCGGTGCTTCTCCACCTTGATCGACGGCTGGGTGCGCGCCAGCACCAGCGCCTCCCGGTCGTCGGCGGTGTGCAGGCGGTGGGCGGGAGCCGGCGCCTGGGCCCGAAGATCCTCGATCGATCCGTCGTATACGACCCGGCCGCTGCGCATGATCGTGACGCTGTCGCAGAGAGCTCCGACCTCGTCCATGTTGTGGCTGCTCAGCAGCACGGTGAGACCACTGTCGCCGAGTCGGCGGACGAGCGCCCGCATATCGCGAATACCGGCCGGATCCAGGCCGTTCGCCGGCTCGTCGAGCACCAGCAGCCGGGGGGCGCGCAGCAGCGCGGCGGCGATGCCCAGGCGCTGCTGCATGCCGAAGGAGTAGCCGCCGACCTTCTCGTTCTCGCGGCCGAGCAGGCCGACCTGCTCGAGCACCTCGTCCACGCGGGTGCCGGCCGCGCCGCCGTCCAGGCCGGCCAGCAGCTCCAGGTTGGCCCGGCCGGACAGGTACGGGTAGAAGCGGGGGCTCTCCACCATCCCCGCGATGCCCTCCCTGAGGGCCGGGTCGTCGCCACGCCCCTGGGCCCTGCCGAGGATGCGCAGGGAACCGCCGTCCGGGCGGATCAGGCCGAAGAGCATCCGCAGCAGCGTCGTCTTTCCCGCGCCGTTGGGGCCGAGCAGGCCGTGGACGCGGCCCACCGGAACCCGGAGGTCCACCCCGGCCACTGCCGCGACCTCGCCGAAGCTCTTCGTCAAGCCCTGAAGTTCGATTGCGTACAGGGCCGCCGGGCTCCTCCCGGCACCAGTTCCGCCATCCACCCTGAGTGCCCTCCTTGCTTGTGATGATCGTTTGACTGCCTCAGCTTTGACCGCATCGGCACTCGAACGTGGGCAAACCGGTGATCGGCGGGCGACATCTGGGCCAACTTCTGGGGGAGTTTGGCGGACATGAGCTCTTGGGTGTCGTTCCGGGCCCCATCTGGGGCCCGGAACGACGCCGTTGCGTCACCCGAGCGGGCGGCCGAACAGCTTGATCTCCGCAGCCGCTGCGAGGTCCCCGCCGGCGCCGGTGGTCGCCTCGAGACGGATGTAACGCACGTCGGAGGCGCCGACCTCGGCGGTCTTGACACTCTTGTCGTTCGCCCATTCATCGGCGGGAGGGGAAGCGGCCGCAGCAGCCCGGCCAATGCCTCGCCGGGAGGGGTCTCCCCGCCGAAGGCAGGGGAATTGTCCAGGAAGCACAGCATCGGGTGGTGGCCGAAGCCGCGCTTGTAGGCGGCCGCTGCCCCCTCCTTGTCGGAATGGCAGGTGATCAGCGTGGCGTCGATGTCCAGGACCAGGCCGGGCAGTTCGCGCCCGCCGGCTTGGGCCCCGGGTATGCCGGCCCTGGTTTCGGCGCCCTGCAGCCAGGCGACCTCTCGCGCGGCTGCCCGCGCTGTGCGCAGTGCTGTGAGGGCGGCGGGATCGATGCCGGCCAGCAGGCGCCAGGCGGTCGGGGTGGAGGCCACCGGTCCGAAGACCTCGCGCTGGTCGCGCAGTAGGGCCAGGTCGGCGATCGCCTCGCTGCCGTCGGCGAGCATGACTCTGCTGCCCAATTCACTGCGGGGATGAGGGCGGGTCCGCGATGATCGTTCCTGAGGTCGCTTCTCCGTCGTGCGGCCGTGGAGGCGGTACG